>JBLNEU010000386.1:0-3788 GCA_050263015.1 Deltaproteobacteria bacterium
GTACGGTCGAGAATAATGAATCACCATTCATTGCCCTGAAGGGAAAAAGGGGGAGCGCGATGGCGGAGATGTCGGTCAAGGGATTCTTCGAGTCGCTTCAGGCCCGCTTGAACCAGGACCCGTCCAGGCTCGCCGGGATGAACTGCGTCTACCAGTTCAAGATCGGGGAGAACGCGTTCAACGTCGCGATGAAGGACGGCAAGGCCTCCGTGGCCGCCGGCGAAGCGGCGTCCCCGAACTGCAGCGTGACGATGGCCGAGAGCGATTTCCTCGGGATGCTGTCGGGCACGCTCAACCCCCAGATGGCCTTCATGACGGGGAAGCTCAAGGTCGCGGGGGACATGGGGCTCGCCCTCAAGCTCGGCTCCTTCATCAAGGCGTGACCGGGACGGGCCGGCCGTGGGCGCGCCGCGTTCCGTGCGCGAGGCCGCAGACGTGCTCGTCTCGAGGAAGAACGCCGTCGCGCTGACCGGGGCCGGGATCTCGGTCGAAAGCGGGATCCCCGCCTTCCGGGGCGCCCAGGGGTTGTGGGAGCGTTACGACCCGATGGAGTATGCCACCATCGGCGCCTTCGTCCGGGACCCGGCGAAGGTCTGGGCGATGCTCGCCGAGATGATCGGGATCCTCGCCGACGCGGCGCCGAACGCGGCCCATCGCGGACTCGCGGAACTCGAACACGCCGGGATCCTGCGCTCCGTCATCACGCAGAACGTGGACGGACTCCACCAGGCGGCGGGGTCCCGGAAAGTGATCGAGTTCCACGGCAACGCGGAGGAACTCGTCTGCATCGCCTGCTGGAAGCGTTACCCCTCCCGCGCGAAGATCCTGGAAGGAATGCCGCCCCGGTGCCGGTGCGGCCGGATCCTCAAGCCCGACCTTGTCCTGTTCGGCGAGCCGATCCCCTGGGCCGCCCAGGACGAGGCCGAGAGGGAGGCGCAGGAGTGCAGCGTTCTCCTCGTGGCCGGGACGTCCGCCGAGGTTTCCCCGGCGTGCGAGATCCCCAGGATCTCGAAGAAGACGGGCGCGTTCGTCATCGAGATCAATCCCGAGGAGACGCGCCTGACCAGGACCGTCGCGGATCTCCACATCCCGGCGACCGCCGGCGAGGCGATGACCGCCCTGGTCGCCGCCGTCCGGGGAAATTAGCGTCGACGCAGAAGGCGGAACTCGCTTATAGTAATCCGCACGATGAGATCCGCGCACAAGACGCGTCGCATCCGGGTCGGCCCGGTCCCCGTCGGAGGCGGCGCGCCGGTCTCCGTCCAGAGCATGACGAACACGGACACGCGGAACGTGCGGGCGACCGTCGCGCAGATCCGGTCGCTCGCCCGGGAGGGGTGCGACATCGTCCGCGTCGCGGTCCCGGACGGGGTCGCCGTCCGGGCTTTCGCGCGGATCAAGTCCGCCTCGCCGCTCCCGGTGATCGCGGACGTCCACTTCGACCACCGGATCGCCGTCGCCTGCGCCGACGCCGGGGCCGACGCGCTGCGGATCAACCCGGGCAACATCGGGGGGGCGGCGCGCACGATCGAAGTCCTGCGGGCGGCCCGGGCCAACGGGATCTCCGTCCGCATCGGCGTGAACGCCGGCTCGGTGGAGAAGGACATCCTCGCCCGGCGCGGCGGCCCGACGCCCGAAGCGCTGCTCGAAAGCGCGGGGCGATTCGTGAAGATCTGCGAGCGGGCGCGCTTCTCCCGGGTGAAATTCTCGCTGAAGGCGTCCGACGTGCCGACGACCGTCGCGGCGTACAGGCTTTTCGCGAGGCGGTACGACTATCCGCTCCACGTCGGGGTGACGGAGGCGGGGACGCTCTTTTCCGGGACGGTCAAGTCGGCCGTGGGAATCGGAATCCTCCTCTCGGATGGCATCGGGGACACGATCCGGGTGTCGCTCACCGGCCCCCCCGAAGAGGAAGTGCGCGTCGGCTGGCAGATCCTGAAGAGCCTGGGCTTGCGTCGGCGCGGCGTCGACCTCGTTTCCTGTCCGACCTGCGCACGGGTTTCGATCGACGTCGTCGGCATCGCGCAGGACGTGGAGCGCCGGCTGTCCGGGCTCGCCGTTCCGCTCAAGGTCGCGGTCATGGGGTGCGCGGTGAACGGGCCCGGCGAGGCGAAGGAGGCCGACGTGGGCGTGGCGGGAGGACGCGGCGAAGGGCTCCTTTTCGTCAAGGGCGAGATCGTCGGAAAAGTCAGGGAAAACGAAATCGTGGCCGCGGTGGTCCGGCTCGCGGGACGCCTGGCGGCCGCGCAGGGGAGAAGCCAGTGATCCGGTACTCGAGCTACCTGATGCCGACCACCAAGGAAACGCCCGCGGACGCCGAGGTCGTCAGCCACCGTCTCATGCTGCGGGCGGGACTCATCCGGAAGGTGGCGTCGGGCATCTACAACTACCTGCCGGCGGGCCTGAGGGTCCTCCGGAAGACGGAGCGGATCATCCGCGAGGAGATGGACCGCGCCGGGGCCCAGGAGGTCCTGATGCCCGCGGTCGTGCCTTCCGAGCTCTGGAAGGAGAGCGGACGGTGGGACGCCTACGGGAAGGAGCTCCTCCGGTTCCGGGATCGGGCGGACCGGGAGTTCTGCCTCGGTCCCACCCACGAGGAGGTCGTCACGGACCTCGTACGGCGGGAAGTGCGGTCGTACCGCCAGCTCCCGCTGAACCTCTACCAGATCCAGGACAAGTTCCGGGACGAGATCCGGCCGCGGTTCGGCCTGATGCGCGGGCGGGAGTTCTTCATGAAGGACGCCTATTCGTTCGACGGGGACGAGGAGGCCTCCGCCGGTTCGTACCGGAAGATGTTCGAGGCGTACTGCCGGATCTTCCGGAGAATGGGCCTCGATTTCAGGGCGGTCGAGGCGGACACGGGAAACATCGGGGGAAGCTTCTCCCACGAGTTCATGGTCGTCGCCGATTCGGGAGAGGACGCGATCGTGTCGTGCAGCCGGTGCGACTACGCGGCGAACGTGGAGAAGGCGGAAGCCCGGGGACCGGATGCCGACGCGGGCGCCGGGACGGCGGCGGCCGCGCCGCCGCCCAGGAAGGTCGCGACGCCGGGAAAAAGGACGATCGGGGAAGTCTCCGCGTTCCTGGGCATCGACCCGGGCACGCTCATCAAGACGCTCGTATTCGAGACGGACAAGGGCGACGTGGCGGTCCTCGTGTCGGGGATCTACGAGGTCAACGAGGTCAAGGTGAAGAACCGGCTGGACGCCGCATGGGTCCGGCTTGCCCCCGAGGAGCGGGTCCGCGAGCTGACCGGCGCCCCGTCCGGATTCGCGGGGCCCGTCGGGCTCGGGATGCGCGTCGTCGCCGATCTCTCCGTCCGCGGCATCGGGTCGGGCGCGACGGGGGCGAACGAAAAGGACGCTCATCTGGTCGGAGTGGTCCCGGGACGGGACTTCGTCCCCGAATCGTTCGCGGACCTGCGCCTCGTCGCCGAGGGGGACGCCTGTCCCCGGTGCGGGGGGGAGCTGCGCTTCTCCCGGGGGATCGAGGTCGGCCACGTCTTCCGGCTGGGAACGAAATACAGCGAGGCGCTCTCCGCCACCTATCTCGACGCGTCGGGCAGGGAGAAGCCGCTCGTCATGGGATGCTACGGAATCGGGGTCGGGCGGACCGCGGCGGCGGCGATCGAGCAGCACCACGACGCGGACGGCATCGTCTGGCCGATCTCGATTGCGCCGTTCGAGGTGACCGTCGTCCCGGTGAACATGAAGAACGCGGCCCTCGTCGCCGCGGCGGAAGAGCTGGCCGGTGAGCTCGAGGTCCGGGGGATCGAAGTGCTGCTCGAC
>JBLNEU010000387.1:0-2568 GCA_050263015.1 Deltaproteobacteria bacterium
GAAGACCATGCCGGTCCGTTCGCCGGGGGGCGCATCCTCCACCGGCAGCGCGCGGATGCCCTTGTCCGCGGCGACCGACTCCCCCGTGAGGGCCGCTTCCTGGATCTTGAGTCCGAACGCATCCAGCAGGCGGCCGTCCGCGGGAACGCGGTTGCCTGCTTCGAGGAAGAAGACGTCCCCGGGAACCAGAAGCCGGGCGGAGATCTCGACGACCCGCCCGCCGCGGACCGCCCGGACGGTCGGCACGGCCAGTTTCTTGAGGGCCGCCATCGCCTTCTCCGCCCGGTATTCCTGCCGGAAGCCGAGAAGCGCGTTGAGGACGACGATCGCGAGGATGACCCCGGCGTCCCGGACCTCGCCGATGGCGGCGGACACGCCGGCGGCGGCGACAAGGACCCCCACCATCACCGAGGCGAACTGATCGAGGAGGATGGACGCGGGAGACCGGACCCCCCGTTCGGCCAGCTCGTTGGGTCCGGATCCGGCGAGGCGCCTCGCGGCCTCGTCGTCGGTCAGGCCGCTCCCGGGGTCGACCCCGAGCCTGCGAAGCGCTTCGGGGGGCTCGAGCATGTGCCATCCGGAGAAGTCGCCCATGCATCCACCCGCGACGAGGCTCGCACGGAAACGGGATGCGGGCCGGCGAGCGGTTCACTTCGTGGCCCCTCAATTTCAATAGACCTCCGGCGCGGGCCGAAGTCAATCCGGAAGCCGTCCGGAAACCGGGCGCGGCGGTCACGAAACCGGTCCGCGAGCGCGCCGCTACGCCCGACGGGCCCGCGGCGAACACGGCCGGCCGCACGGACGGCGGTGGTACGCGGATTGCTCGGACGTTTCCCATCCCGTCCCGAAAAGGGAACCCCCTTGCTCGTCCGCGTCCTCTCGTCCACGCTGATCGGCATCGACGCCCTCCCCGTCGAGGTGGAAACCGACATCTCGCAGGGCCTGCCCTCGTACACGCTCGTCGGCCTGCCCGGCGGCTCCGTCCGGGAGGGCGCGGATCGCATCCGCGCGGCCATCCGCAACAGCGGCTTTCCCTTCCCCGGCCGCAAGATCACGATCAACCTCGCTCCCGCCGACATCCGGAAGGACGGCGCCCTCCTCGACCTTCCCGTCGCCCTCTCCATCCTGTGCGCCGAAGGGCTCGTCCCCGGGGAAGCGCTGGGACGGTACCTCGTGGCGGGAGAGCTTTCACTGGACGGATCCCTCAGGCCGGTCCGGGGCGTGCTCCCGCAGGCGCTCCTGGCGAAGGCCTTGCGGCTCCCGGGAGTCATCGTCCCGTCGGCCAACGCAGGCGAGGCCGATCTCGTCCCCGGCCTCGACGTCATCCCGGCAGACTCGCTGCGCGACGCGGTGGCGGCGCTGGCGGACGGTGCGTCGCCCGCCCCGGCGAACCGGACCCGCCGGCCCGCCCCCGAGGGAGTCGCGGGGCGCGGCGCGGGAGACGCCGACCCGGTCCCCGACCTCCGCGACGTGGTCGGGCAGGCGGTCGCGCGACGGGTGCTGGAGATCGCGGCTGCCGGAAACCACGCCCTCCTCCTCGTCGGACCGCCGGGATCGGGGAAAACCATGCTCGCGGAGCGCCTGCCCGGGATCCTCCCGGATTTCGACGAGGGCGAGGCGCTCGAAACGGCGCAGATCTACAGCGCGGCCGGCGAGCCGCCCTGGCCCCGGCTCCTTTCGTCCAGGCCGTTCCGGGCGCCGCACCACACGATCAGCGCGGCGGGCCTCGTCGGCGGCGGAACGCCGCCGCGCCCGGGCGAGATCACGTTCGCCCACGGCGGAGTCCTCTTCCTCGACGAATTTTCCGAATTCCGGCGCGACGCGCGGGAGGCGCTCCGCCAGCCGCTCGAAGCCGGGGAAATCCGGATCGCGAGGGCGGGGGGCGTCCACCGCTTTCCCTGCCGGGTGCTCCTCGCCGCGGCCGCCAACCCGTGCCCATGCGGAAACCACGGGCACCCGCGGCGGCCCTGCCGCTGCTCGCCGGAAACCGTGGCCCGGTTCGGGCAAAGGTTTTCGGGCCCGCTTCTCGACCGGATCGACCTCTCGGTCACGGTTCCGCCGATGTCGGGGGACGACTGGTCGGGCGCGAGGACCGGCGAACGGTCGGAGGCGGTCCGGACGCGGGTGGCGGAGGGGCGGGCGATTCAGGCGGCGCGCTACGCCGGCCGCGCGGCGCGAACCAACGGGGCGGCGCGCCTCCCGTTTTCCGAGGCGGCCGCGTTCCTGTCGCCCGAGGCGCTCGCGTTCCTGCTGCGCGCGGCCGACCGGATGGCGCTCTCCGGGCGGGCCGTGGGGAAAGTGGCGCGGGTGGCGCGCACGATCGCCGACCTCGCCGGAGAGGTCCTGGCCGGCCTGCCTCACGTGGCGGAAGCGATCCAGTACCGCCTTCCCGAATTCGCCGCGGGGGGCGGGGTAACCGCTTCGCCCGCGGCGGGCGGCCGGTGAGGTCGCGCGCCCGGGGGGCCCGAAAGGCGCGTCGGCAGGGTCAGAGCCTGTCGGCGATGTCCCAGAAGACCTTCTCCACGTAGTTGCGGAAGCCGTGGATGAAGGCGCACCGCCTGTGGAACC
>JBLNEU010000388.1:0-3759 GCA_050263015.1 Deltaproteobacteria bacterium
AATGGTGCATGATCTGCGCGCCCGGCGAAACGCGAAGCGTCGTCGCGCGGAGGTAGAAGTCGTCCGTGTCCCGGTCGAACAGGAGGATCGAAGCCACGCTTCCCGGGAGGAACACGCCGACCGCCGCCGTGAAATCCCTCAGCCGGTCCTCGAGGGGCCGCACCGCCCTCAGGATCTCTCCCGTCCTCTTCAGAAGATCGGAAGGCATGTCGACGCTCACCCGCGGTCCTCCTCGACCGAGATCCGGATCCGGATCTTGACCGGATTCCCCGACGCGTCCAGGAAGACGGCGGGGAGCATGACGAATCCTTCCGTCGACACGAAGACGTTCTCGAACTTGACGAAGGTCAGGCCTCCGCCCTCCGCCTCGACGGACACCCCCGCCCGGAGCCCTGTCGCCGCCGTTGCCGCCGACCCGCTCATCCCGGCTCCCGGGATCCCGGTCACGGAGACCGGCGCGCTCTCGGGCACGCCCTCCGGGCCCGGCCGGGTAACCCTCTCGGGAAGCTCGATCTCGATCTCGCCGAGCCCTTCGAAGGAAAACTCCGACGGCGCGTCGCCCGGCGGGGCCGCGGAAGCCGCCCCTTCCGGCGCCGCCGCTCCCTCCGTGATCTCCTCGATCTCCGAGAGCTCCTCGAGGGCCTCCGCTTCCCTCCCGCTCCCCATCGCCAGGAACGCGTCCCGGCCGGATTCCTCCGCCTCCGCCGCGTCGCCGGGCAGAAGCAGGGTCTTCCGGAGATGCGAGAACACCATTCGCGAGATCCCGATGAGCGTCTCCGTGACCCCCTTGCCGTCCTTGGCCACCCCCTCGTAGACGGTGGCGCGCATCGTGTTGAGCCGGGCGTTCATGTCCTCGACCGACGCGATGTTCTTCAGGTCCCGCTTGTTGAACTGCATCACGAACGGGAGGTCCTTGAGCTTCTTGCCGTAGGTGGCGAGGTTGTCCACGAGGTTCTTCAGGCTCTCCGCGTTGCTCGCCATCATGCTCGACTGGGAGTCGGCGACGAAGACGACCCCGTCGACCCCCTGGAGCACGAGCCGCCGGGTGGCGTTGTAGAAGACCTGCCCGGGAACGGTATAGAGATGGAACCGGACCTTGAAACCCTTGATCTCGCCGAGGTCGAGCGGGAGGAAGTCGAAGAACAGGGTCCGGTCCGTCTCCGTGGGCAGGGAGATGAGACGGCCCTTCTGCTCCGGCTTCAGGAGGTTGTGGACCATCTCGATGTTCGTCGTCTTGCCCGAGAGCCCGGGGCCGTAATAGACGATCTTGGCGCTGAGCTCGCGGCTGGCATAGTTGAAAAGGGCCATCGGTCCTCCCTGCCGTTACCGTCGGGCCAGCATAGCACGCCGCTTCGCCTCGTTGCGAACGACGATCGAGATGTTGCGATTGAGGGACAGGATCTTGAGATCGTTGACGGGAAGGCGCCCCAGGAAACGCACCGCGACGGCCGGCGGCGTCCGCGGGTTGGAGACGATCAGGACGATCACCCGCGTGTTCCTCGCCCAGGTCTTGCTCTCGGCGATCCCCCGCAGGACCTCGTCGTTCGTCAGCGGGGAGGCGGCGTACGCCAGGACGTCCAGCTCGGACAGGCGCGGGCTGTTCAGCACGGCCCGGCCCACCATGCTGCTCGGGTCCCGCGCCAGGAGCGACCGCACCTCCCGGTTCCCCTTGCCGGCGAGTTCCACCTTCTGGGGCACCGACAGCTTCGCCAGGAACGCCTGGAGGGAGTTCCGGATGTCCTCGTTGACCGGCTGGTCCTCCGTCAGGCTGACGCGGACCTTGGCCGGGGCGCCCTGCGGGCGGATGACCTCGTCGCCCATCACTCCTCCGCCTCTTCCCCGAGCTCCTTCTTCGCCTCGGCGACGACCTTCTCGGCGATCATCGCCGGGACCTCCTCGTAGTGCGAGATGCTCATCGCGAACTGCCCCCGCCCCGAGGTGATCGACCGGAGGTCCGAGGAGTAACGAAGGACCTCCGCCAGCGGGACCTGCGTCTTGACGATCTGGCTCTTTCCCCGGGCGTCCACGCCGAGGACCCTGCCGCGCCGGCTGTTCAGGTCCCCGATGATGTCGCCCACGTTCTCCTCGGGGACGATGACCTCCATCACCGCGATCGGCTCGAGCAGGATCGGCTTGGCGTCGAGAACGGATTTCTTGAAACCGAGGGAGCCGGCTATCTTGAACGCCATCTCCGAGGAATCGACGGTGTGGAAGGAGCCGTCGAAGACGGTGACCCGGACGTCCACGACGGGATAGCCCGCGATGACCCCCTTGCTCATCCGCTCCACGACGCCCTTTTCGACCGCGGGGATGTACTGGCGGGGAATGGCCCCGCCGACGATCGCGTCGACGAACTCGAACCCCTTGCCGCGGGGAAGGGGTTCCAGCCGGAGCCAGCAGTCGCCGTACTGTCCCCGCCCGCCGCTCTGCTTCTTGTGCTTGCCCTGCGCCTCCGCCTTCCCCTTGATCGTCTCCTTGTACGGGATCTTCGGCGTGCGCAGCTCGACCTCCACGCCGAACTGGCGGCGCAGCTTCTCGACGGCCACCTCGAGGTGCGTCTCGCCCATCCCGGAAAGGATGAATTCCCGGGTCTGCTGTTCCTTCCGGAACTGGAGGGTCGGGTCTTCCTCCCTCATCCTGGCGAGCGACGATCCCAGCTTGTCCTCGTCCGCCCGCGTCTTCGGCCGGATCGCGAACGAGATGACCGGATCGACCTCCGCCGGCCGCGGATAGACGATCGGCGCCTTCGGGTCGCACAGGGTGTCGCCGGTCACCGTCTCCTTGAACTTCGCGACGGCCACGATCTCGCCGGCCGACGCCGACCCCACGGCCTTCTGCTTCTTCCCCTCGAGCCGCAGGATCTGGCCGATCCGCTCCGTCGTGTTCTTGCTCGAGTTCAGCGGGGACATGTCGGGCGTCAAGGTCCCGGAGAGGATCTTGAAGATGGACAGCTTGCCGGCGTAGGGATCGACCAGTGTCTTGAAGACGAGGGCGGAGAACGGCGCCTTCCCGGAGACAGGCCGCGTCTCCTCGGCCTTCGTCTTGGGGTTCGTCCCCCGGGCCTCCTTACGGTGCGACGGGTCCGGGAGCGCGACGTTGATCATGTCGAGGAGCGGGTGGACCGCGACGTTGCGGAGGGCGGCGCCGCACAGGACGGGAAGGAACTTCATCCCGCGGACCCCCGCGGTGAACCCGGTCCGGATCTCCTCCTCCGACAGCTCGGTCCCCTCGAGGTATTTCTCGAGGAGCGCGTCGTCGGACTCGGCGGAGGCCTCGATGAGCTTCTCGCGGCCCTTGGCCGCCGCCGCCTCGAGCTCCTTCGGAACGTCGGCCGTCTCGAACTCCCCGGTCTCCCCCTTGTAGAGGAGCGCCTTCATCCGGAAGAGGTCGACGACGCCGCGGAAACCCGCCTCCCGGCCGATCGGCAGCTGGACGGGCACCGCAGCGATCTTGAGGATCTCGGCGATCTCGGCCACGGCCTTGTCGAAGTCGGCCCGCTCCCGGTCCATCTTGGAAACGAACGCCACGACGGGGACGTCCGAGGCGCGCGCGAAGTTCCACATCGTCTCGGTCTGCACCTCGACGCCGGAGACCGCGTTGACGACGAGCACGGCGCCGTCGAGCATGCGCAGGCACGCCCGCGTGTCCGCCTCGAAGTTGATGTAGCCGGGGGTGTCAGCGACCGTGACCTCGACCCTGTTCCAGGTGTAGTGGTGAAAGGACGTGCTGATCGTGATCTTCCGCCGGATCTCCTCCGGG
>JBLNEU010000389.1:0-4710 GCA_050263015.1 Deltaproteobacteria bacterium
CAGGAGCGATCTCCTGCGCGGGCTCTCGCGGATCGAGGGGGTCTTCGTCCCGGGCGTCTCCGCACGCGTCGCGCGCCGCGTGCTCCCGGACCTGGCGCGCTCTCCTCTTCTGCCCGCCCCCATCCTCCCTGCGATGCGCATCGTCCACGACCGGCTGAGCGTCGAGATCTCCCGGGGATGCACCCGGGGGTGCCGCTTCTGCCAGGCCGGCTACGTCTACCGGCCCGTCCGCGAGCGCGACCCGCTGCTCCTGCTGCGCTACCTCCAGGAAACGGCGGCCGCGACCGGCTACGACGAGGTCGGGCTGCTCTCCCTGTCCGCCGCCGACTACGGGTGCATCGACCGCCTGATCACGGAAGCGATGGAAACGCTGTCCCCCGAGAGAATCTCCGTCTCCCTGCCGTCGCTGCGGCTGGACGCCTTGCGGGAGAACACGGTGCGCCAGATCCGCAAGGTCCGCAAGACCGGGTTCACCCTCGCGCCGGAAGCCGGCACGGAGCGGCTCCGCCGCGCGGTCAACAAGGAGATCCGGGACGAGGAGCTGTTCCGGACGGCCGACTGGATCTTCGCCAACGGGTGGCGGACCCTCAAGCTCTACTTCATGGTCGGGCTCCCCGGCGAGACGGCCGAGGACGTCCGCGCCATCGGGGAGCTCGTCCGGCGCGTCGCCGCCGTCGCGCGGCGGCACGGGAAGCGCAACTCGGTGACGGCAAGCCTGTCCGCGTTCATTCCCAAGCCGCACACGCCGTTCCAGTGGGAGCGCCAGATCGGCCGGGTGGAGATCGAGGAGCGCGTCGGCCTCGTGAGGAGCGCGGTCGGACGGGACCGGAATGCGGAGGTGAAGTTCCACGCACCGGCCGTGTCCGAGCTCGAGGGGGTCTTCTCGCGGGGAGACGGCAGGCTGCCCGCGGTCCTTCTCGGGGCCTTTCGGCGGGGAGCGCGCTTCGACGCATGGACGGAGGAATTCCGTCCCGACGCATGGCGGCAGGCATTCGCGGATGCGGGTGTCGACCCGGCAGGATACCTGCGGGAGCGGGACCCGGGCGAGCCTCTCCCGTGGGACGTCGTGGACGCCGGGATCGACCGGGAGTTCCTCCTTGCCGAACGGGTGAAGGCCGGCGCCGGGGAGACGACGCCCGACTGCCGGAAGGACGCCTGCTCCGCCTGCGGGGCGTGCCCGCCGGGGCTGTCCAACATCACATTCCTGCCGGCGCCGTCCGGGACAGAACCGGCCGATGGCCGCTCTCCGGCGGAAGCGCCGCCGGTGCCGCCGGCGCGCTTCGTCGTCCGGATCCGGTATGCGAAGGAGGGACCGGCGCGTTATCTGAGCGGGCTGGAAATCCAGTCCCTGTGGGCGCGGGCGCTGCGGCGGGCCGGTTTCACGCCCGCCTACAGCCAGGGGTTCAACCCCGCGCCCCGCCTCTCCTTCTCGCCGGCCCTCCCCGTGGGAACCGAGAGCCTCGCCGAATTCGTGGAGGCGGAGTTCGGATGCCCGACGGTCGTCGCGGACCTCATGAAGCGCCTCCCGCCCTGCCTTCCCCCGGGGATCACCCCGGTCGACGCGCGCATGCTCGCCCCCGGCGAAGCGCGCCTTGCGGACTTCGATCTCGTCTCCGAATACCGGATCGATCCCGTTCCGCCGAACGGACTCCCCGCGGGCGCCGGACCGGAGAACGCCGCCCGGGCCCTCGAGATCCTTCGGGCGGCGGACGCGGTCCCCATGGCGTCGACGCGCGAGGACCGGTCGACGACGATCGACCTGAAGCCCCTGGTGAAGAATTTCCAGGTGAACGGCGAATCACTCTTCATTACAATCGTACAGGGGACAGGCAGGGGCGTCCGGCCGGTCGAAGCGGCGTCCGCACTCCTGGGCGTGGAACTGCCGCCCGAGCGGCTCGCGACGAAGAAGATGTCGACCGCGCTCGTTTCCCGGCGGAAAGGATAGCGTGCAGAAGGCCAACAAGCTCATCGTCCTCAACGCCTCGCCCTACGAGACGCGCGTCGCCTCGCTCGAATCCGGCGTCCTGACCGAGCTCCTGATCGAGCGGCACGACGAGCGGAACATCGTCGGGAACATCTACAAGGGGAAGGTGATCCGCGTCCTCCCGGGGATGCAGGCCGCCTTCGTCGACATCGGCATGGAGAAGGCCGGTTTCCTCTACGCGGGCGACTTCGTCACGCCCCGGCTCGAATTCGACACCGACGGGAACGAGGCGGCGGAGCTCCCCGAGGACATGGACATCCAGCCCGCCAAGTACGAGCAGGAGCGGTACATCCCGCCGATCGAGGGACTGATCCGGGAGGGGCAGCACCTTCTCGTCCAGGTCTCCAAGGAGCCGCTGGGGACCAAGGGAGCGCGCATCACGAGCCACATCGCCCTCCCCGGCCGCTACCTCGTCGTCCTCACCTGGTCGAGCCACATCGGGATCTCGCGCAGGATCGAGGAGGCCGAGGAGCGCGAGCGCCTCCAGCGTCTCGTCGAGACGATCCGCCCCGACGGGATGGGCGCCATCGTGCGCACGGCCGCGGAAGGCCGCACGGAGGCCGAGCTCAAGGCCGACATGGACTACCTCGTCCGCCTCTGGGAAACGATCCGGAAGAAGGGCGACGTCTCGAACGCGCCGGCTCTCGTCCACCGCGAGCTGTCCCTGTCGCTGCGGGCCGTTCGCGACCTCTTCACCGCCGACATGGACCGGATCGTGGTCGACTCCGAAGAGGAGTACGTGAGGATCCGGAACTTCGCGTCCCAGTTCTTCCCGCGCGTCCAGGACCGGATCGAACTGTACGACGGGCCGCAGCCCGTCTTCGACCATTACGGGATCGAGATCGAGCTCGCCCGGGCCCTCGACAAGAAGGTCTGGCTCAAGAGCGGCGGCTACATCGTCATCGAGCAGACCGAGGCGCTGACCGTGATCGACGTGAACACGGGCAAGTACGTTGGCCGCACCTCGCTCGAGGAAACCACGGTCAAGATCAATCTCGAGGCGGTCAAGGAGATCGTCTACCAGCTCCGCCTCAGGAACATCGGCGGGATCATCATCATCGACTTCATCGACATGAGGAGCGAGGAGAACCGGGACAAGGTGTACCAGGCCCTCGTGGAAGCGCTCCGGGCCGACCGGAGCAAGACGACGATCTGCAAGATCTCCGAGCTCGGACTCGTGGAGATGACCCGGAAGCGCGTGCGGGAGAGCCTGGGGCGGTCGCTCTCGGAGGCGTGCCCCTACTGCTCGGGAGAGGGGCACATCAAGTCGAAGAAGACGATCTGCTACGAGATCTTCCGGGCGCTCGAGCGCCAGGCGACGCTTCTGGCCGGGAGGCAGGTCGCACTCGTCGTCCACCCGGCCCTCGCCGAGGAGATGTTCGGCGAGGACCGCGAGCACATCGAGCGTCTCGAGAGCCGCTACGGGATGAAGATCAACATCTCCGCCTCGGACAAGTTCCACATCGAGCAGTACCAGATCGACCATTCCTGAAAAAGAAGGCCCCCGGGACCCTGCGTCCCCGGGGGCCAGCTGAACGATCCTGCAGTCGGGCCGTGTCAGGGGCCGATGGAAATCCAGTACGCGTCGATCCGCCCGGGCGACGGGTCGGAAATCGCGTAGCCGCGGGCCGTCACCGGGACGCCCGGGACGACGTCGTCGGAAGACACATTGTTGTCGAAGGTCACATTGTTGTCGTAATACGCGCCGAGACGATCCGGCTGCGCACGGACAACGATGTTATCCGCGCCGACGTTCAGCTTGAAACTGTTGTCGGTCCATGCGGCCGCGACGGTTCCGGGCTGGTTCACCGGGAACGTGATCCAGATCTCGTCCGCGTGCAGGGTGAGGGCGGAATCAAACGTCCCGATGACCTTCACGATGGCCGTGCTCCGAAGGGCGGCGACGCCGAGGGACGGGCCCACTTGAACCGGATTTTCCCTTTCAGGCGCCTTGAAGAACCAGTTGACCGAGCCGATCGCGCCGTAGACAGCGTGGAACGAGCGCCCGTCGGAGGGAGCGGTCGCGACGTCGAACTCTCCCGCGACCACGTTGTCCGCCACGCCGGATATCGCCATCTGGACCGTGTCGACGGTCGCGAAGACCTGGGGCCTCATGCGATACCCGTTGCTGTTCTCCGTGATCTTGAGGCCGTCCTTCCCGAGCACGACGGTGATCACGACGTTGTGGACGGCGACTCCCCCGCCGGGGTTGGTGCGGACCGGGATCACCATCCCGCCGCCCACGAAATGGATGTCGAGGTGATAGTTCGCCGTCGGTTTCACGGCGGTGTTGTCCGCGGCGCCGATGAAATGGACCTTCGGGTCGCTGTAGAAGAGCCGTATCTTGCCGTACTTGCCCGCCGGGATGTTCTTGATCTCGTTCAGGACGTCCGCGAGGCTCTCGGGGGGCAGGTTCCGGAGGTCGATCGTCCTGGGAGGCACGATCGCCGCCGAGACGAGACCCGCGTCGTTCATGGCGCCGTCCTCGACCGCCTGCTCGCCCGCGGGATCCGGCAGCCGGGGTTCGCCGGGCGAAATCGACCCGTCCGGGACGAGGGCAACCTTCTGCACCGTGATCCAGACGTGATCGATGTTCGTGGCGAACGGCGTCGCGCCGCCCCCTCCGCCGCCCGCGGCCGTCGGAACTGTCGCCGCGATCCCCGCCGGGAACGCGGTTGCCTGGGCCACGGCGATCACGGCGGTATCGCCCGAAGCGGAAGGCCCCG
>JBLNEU010000390.1:0-7908 GCA_050263015.1 Deltaproteobacteria bacterium
CGCCTTTCCGGCCCCGGCGGACAACTTGCACCGGACGGCGTCCCGAATGGCGCGCCCCCGGGCGGTTCCGATGAACGTTTCGAGCATGATTCCCCTCCCTCCGCTGAGTTGTCGAAAATGAAGCTGGACTGGAAATCTCCGTGGAATCAATGCGATAGGCGCGCAGGACCGGCACGTCCGGCCCACGCCCGGGATAATTAAACGGGCATTAAATATCACGGCTCAACCCGCAGGTCAAGGGAAAAGCCGGAACGCGAACGGGCCGAACCGGCGCCGGCCCCCTGTCCGACGGGGGCGCCGGACGCCGGGGGACCCTTTCGGCGAGTCGCTCCCGACCTCGGGGCGGGTCGCGTCGACTTCCGGACTTGCGGATGGCCGGTGTCCCCGCCGGCCGTCCCGCCGAAATGTTATATTTGACGGATGGATTTCCGGGGGAAGATCGTCCTGGCGCCGCTCGCCGGGATCACCGATACCGTGTTCCGCCTCCTGTGCCGAGAAAACGGGGCCGACGCGGTCGTGACGGAGATGGCCTCCGCCAAGGGACTCCTGATGCAGCCGGAGCGCACGGCGCGCTTCCTCGAGTTCCGCGAGGAGGAGCGCCCGGTGGGCGCCCAGCTCTTCGGGGCCTCCCCGGGCGAGATCGGGGACGCGGCGGCGGCGATCCGGCGCCTCGGGTTCGACTTTCTCGACATCAACATGGGGTGCCCGGTGCGCAAGGTCACGTCCGGAGGCGCCGGGGCCGCCCTGCTCGCCGACCCGAAGCTCGCGGGCGAAATCGTCGCGGCCGCGGTGCGGTCCGCGGGGATCCCCGTGACCGTCAAGATGCGGTCGGGATTCGGGAAGGATGCCGAGACGTACCTGGACGTGGCCGCGGAGGCGTTCGGGGCCGGGGCGTCGGCCTTGACGCTCCATCCCCGGAGCCGCGGCCAGATGTTCTCGGGCCTCGCCGACTGGGGCCAGATCGCACGGCTCAAGCGGGCGTTTCCCGGGCGGACGGTCATCGGGAACGGCGACGTC
Organism: Deltaproteobacteria bacterium; assembly: GCA_050263015.1. GTDB lineage: Bacteria > Desulfobacterota > Deferrimicrobia > Deferrimicrobiales > Deferrimicrobiaceae > JBLMWX01. Next base: position 1,018 of record JBLNEU010000390.1, read on the forward strand.
CGCGGCCCGGACGACGCGGCCCGTCTCGTCGCCGAGACCGGGTGCGACGCCGTCATGATCGGGCGAGCCGCCCTCGGGAACCCCTGGATCTTCGCGCAGGCCCGCCGCGCGGCCGCCGCCGCCTTCCCGGGCGCCGTCTCCGGCGCCGCCGCGCGCCCGCGCGCGGGAGAGCCGGCCGGGCCGTCCCCGGAGGCGCGCAAGACCCTCGTTCTCCGTCACGGGGAGGAGATGCACGCGCGCCATGGCGACGCGGGAATCCGGGCCATGCGGAAGCACCTGGCGTGGTACAGCCGGGGGATCCCGGGGGCGGCCGCGTTCCGCGGCGAGCTCGTGACCGTCGCGACGCTCGACGCGTTCAGGGACGCGGTCGGGAGATTCTTTTGAACAGCCTTCACGAGCAGGCCCTCGAGTCGGTCAACGTCGGGATCCTCGTCTTCGACAGGGCGGGGCGGCTGCTCTACGCCAACCCGGCAGCCGAGGAGATCCTCCAGGGGTCGTCGCGGGCCCTTGCGGGCCGCCATTACCGGACCGTGTTCCGCGGCTCGCCGGGCGCCGTGCGCATCATCCGGAAGGCGCTCGAGGAGAACGCTCCCGTCACGGGGTTCGACGTGGAGCTTCGGCTCCCCCGGCGGACCGAGGGGACCGCCGATGCCGCGCGGCCCACCCTCCCGGTCATCGTCGGCGCCTCCCCCCTGCCGGGCCCCTCGGGCGAGCCGGGCGGCGCCGTTCTCTCGCTCAAGTCGGCCGAGATCCTCGCGATGGTCGGCGAGGAGGAGCGGGCCGGAACGAGCGCGGAGGAGCTCTCGACCATCGCCTACGGGATCGCCCACGAGATCAAGAACCCGCTCGGCGGCATCCTCGGCGCGGCCCAGTGGATCCTGCGCCGCGAGTCGTCCGACGAGGAGCGCCGCGAGGGAACGCAGCTCATCCTGCGCGAGGCGGAACGGATCAACGGCCTCGTCGAGAAGATGCTCGACATGGGGAAGAACCCGCCTCCGCCGCGCCCCGTCCCGCTGCTTCCCCTCCTCAGCGAGGCGGAGGAGCTGCTCCGGGCGGACGCGCGGGCCCAGGGAAAGACGATCGCATTCGAGCTGCGCGTCGATCCCAGCCTTCCGGACGTCTCGGGCCACGCGGACACCATCTTCCGCGCGGTCGTCAACGTCCTCAAGAACGCGGTGGAGGCGATCGCGCGGGCGGGCACCGTCCGCATCGACGCCCGGGTGAACGTCAATTTCCGCTGGGGGCGCAACCGGGGCCGGAAGCGGTCGTTCGTCGACGTCGTCATCGCCGACGACGGCGTCGGCATGACCGGCGAGGACGCGCGAAAGGCGCTCCTGCCCTTCTACACGACGAAGCCGAAGGGAACCGGCCTCGGGCTCGTGATGGCGCGCCAGGCCGTGTCCCGCCAGGGCGGGAAGATGGAAATAAAGTCCGTGCGGGGAGAGGGAACGGCGGTTAGAATATCCCTTCCCGTCGACACGGGAAGGAAACCGGTCCGCGGAAAGACGGCGTTGTGAAGAAAGTCCTGATCGCAGACGACGACGAGAGCATCCGCTGGGTCCTCCGGAAGACGGTGGAGGGGATGGGGTTCGTCCCCGACCTGGCCGAGGACGGAGACAAGGCGCTCGCGCTCCTGTCGAAGCACAGCTACGCCGCCGCATTCGTGGACATCAGGATGCCCGGGATGGAGGGGATCGAGGTCCTCGAGCGGGTCCAGGCGCGCCGCTCGCCCACCCGGTTCTTCATCATGACGGCGGTCCGCCGGCCGGATGCCGCGGCCCGGTCCACGCGCGCGGGCGCCGCCGAGTTCATCACCAAGCCGTTCGACATCGCCCACATCGAGAACGTTCTCCGGGACGTGTCGAGCGAGGCGGACTCGCGTGAGCGGCCCTGCCGCATCGACGAGATCGACGAGTGGCGGACCTCGCGGATCGTCGGCCGCAGCCGCGCCATCCTCGAGGTCTTCCAGAACATCGGGAAGATCGCCGACTCGAAGGCCACCGTCCTCCTCGCCGGCGAGCGCGGCGTGGGCAAGGAGCTCGTCGCCCGGTGCCTCCACGAGCTGTCCGGGTGCGAGGGGCCCTTCGTCGCGGTCAACGCCTCCGCGATCCCGCGCGACCTGCAGGAAGCGGAGCTGTTCGGGTACGAGAAAGGCGCGTTCACGGGCGCCGACGCGGCGCGGGAAGGGAAGCTGGAGGCGGCCGTCTCCGGCACGCTCTTCCTCGACGAGGTCGGCGACACGCCGCCGGAGCTCCAGGCGAAGCTTCTCCGGGTCCTCCAGGAGCGGGAATTCAGCCGGCTGGGATCGAACGCGGTCCGGGCGTTCCGCGGCCGGGTCATCGCCGCCACCAACCGGGACCTCCACCGGATGGCGGCGGACGGGCGGTTTCGCGAAGACCTCCTGGACCGCCTGAACGTGTTCCCGATCCGCATTCCCCCGCTGTCGGAACGGCGCGAGGACATCCCGCTCCTGGCCGACTTCTTCCTCCAGAAATATTGCACGGTCCTTTCCCGGCCGCCGAAGTCGTTCTCGAAGGAAGCGCTCGAGGAGCTGTCCGCGCACTCCTGGAAGGGAAACGTCCGCGAGCTCGAGAACTTCGTCCAGCGCCTGGCGGTCCTTTCGTCGGGCAAGCTCCTGCGCCGCGACGAGGTGGCGCGCGAGCTGGCCAAGGCGGACGGCGCCCCCGACCTGTCGTCCGCCCCTCTCGAGCAGGTCGTCGAGGAGCGGGTCCGCGAGTTCGTGGGCCGGCTCGGCAAGGCGATCGACGCCGAGAGCGGGCTTCACGGGCTCTTCGTCCGGCAGATGGAGCGGCCCCTGATCAAGGTCGTCCTGGAGGCGACGGGGGGAAACCAGATCAGGGCGGCCGCGATCCTCGGAATCAACCGGAACACCCTTCGCAAGAAGCTGTCCGAGCTTTCGGTCGCGCCGCGGAAACGGAAGGGCCGGTGAGCGGCGCCGCGCCCCGGCGGACCCGGCCGCCCGTCGCGGGGCTCTGCGGGATCCTCGACCCCGCGGTGGCCGCCGCCGGCGCGCCGGACCCGGAAAAGGCGCTGGCGCTGGCGCTCGCCGAGGCGCTTGCGGGAGGGTGCCGCGTCGTCCAGTACCGGGACAAGCAGGCCTCGCCGGCGAAGCTCCTCGCGCGCGCCCGTTCTTTCGCGCCGCAATGCCGGGCGGCCGGGGCGACTTTCATCGTCAACGACCGCCTCGACGTGGCGCTCCTGTCGGAGGCGGACGGATGCCACCTGGGACAGGACGACCTCCCCCTGGACGAAGCCCGGAGGATTGCGCCGCCCGGCTTCCTTCTGGGCGCGTCCACCCACGACGTCGTGGAGGCGCGGCGGGCGCAGGCCCTGGGGGCCGACTACATCGGGGTCGGCGCGGTCTTCCCGACGACGAGCAAGGGGGACGCGGCGGAGCCGCGGGGACTTCGCCTGATCGCCGAGGTGGCGGCGGCCGTCGCGATCCCGGCGATCGCCATTTCGGGGATCACGCGGGCCAACGTCCGGGAGGTCATCCGGGCGGGCGCTTCGGGATTCGCCGTGATCTCGGATCTCTTCGGCGGCCCCGGGATCCGGGAGCGGGCGGAGGAGTTCGCGAGGATATGGGACGAGGAAAAGCGCCCCCGGTGATCCTGGCCTTCGGGGGGTTCGACCCGACCGGAGGGGCAGGCGTGCTCATGGACGCGCGGGCGGTCCACGCCGCCGGGGGGTATGCCGCCGCGGTCCCCTCCTGCCTCGCCGTCCAGACCACCGCTTCCTTCGACCGGATCGTTCCCGTCGCGCGGGAGGCCCTCGACCGGTCGCTCGCGTGCGCGGCGGAAGCTTTCCGCGTCCGCGCGGTGAAGGTCGGCATGGTCGGAACGCGCGCGGCGGCGGAGGCGATCCTCGGCTTCGTCGCCGCGAACCCGGCGCTCCCCGTCGTCGTCGACCCCGTCCTGCGTTCGTCGGCGGGCGTGCCGCTCATGGCCCGCGCCGCCCTCCCGGCGTACCGGCGGCTGCTGCGCCATGCCGCGGTCGTGACCCCCAATCTTCCCGAGGCATCGAAGATCCTGGACCGGACCCTGGAGACGTTTCGGGATGCGGTCGCCGGCGCCCGGGACATCGCCGCCGCCACGGGCGCGGCCGTCGTCCTCAAGGGGGGCCACTTCCCCTGGCCGGGAAAGCGGGGCACCGACATCGTCTTCGAGGCGGGGCGGGTGACGCTCCTCCCCGGCGCCCCGTTCCCGCGCGGGCGAGATCCCCACGGCACGGGGTGCGCGCTCGCCGCCGCGATCGCCGCCCGCATCGCCCTGGGCGACCCCTTGCTCGAGGCGGTCCGGCGCGCGAAGGATCTCGTGGCGCGGATGGCGGCGTCCGGATTCCCCTCCGCAGAAGGCCGCTGGACCCTGTACGCGCCCTGACCCGGGAGGTCAGCCCCCGAGAACGATCGCGGCGATCTCGATCGCGGAAGCCGGCCGCGCCAGCCGCGCCACCGCCTCCTTCATCCGGGCGAAGCGCCCGGGGTCTCCCAGGAGAGAATCGACCTTGTGGGCGAGCGCCGGAAGGTTGTTGCACCGGATCGCGGCGCCCTCCTCCAGGAAATGGTCGCTGTTCCTCTCCTCCTGCCCCGGGATTGGGTTGACGATGACGAGAACCAGGCCGCGCGCCAGCGCCTCGGAGCTCGTCAGGCCCCCGGCCTTGCCGACGAGAAGGTCCGAGGCCGCCATCCAGCTGTCCATGGCGGTCGTGTAGCCGACCACCTTCATCGGGTGGGCGGCGCCGTCGAAGTCGTTGAGGCGCCGCTCGAGCGCCGCGTTCCGTCCGCAGACGACGGCGACCTGGATCGGGTGCCTGACGCCGTGGACCGCCCGGACGAGCGACTCGACCGGTCCCACGCCGAACCCCCCGGCCGAGACCAGGACCGTCGTCCTGTCCGGGTCGAGCCCCAGCTCGACGCGCGTCTCCCGCTTCGGTTTCGCCGCGGCGAAGACGGGATCGATCGGGATCCCCGTGACGTGGATCGTCCCCGCGGGGATTCCCAGCGCCGAGAGGTGGACCTTCGTCTCCTCGCACGCGACGAAGTACCAGTCCACCCCCTTGTAGAGCCACATCGCGTGAGCGTCGAAATCCGTCACCACGACGGCCACGGGAACATCGAGGACCCCTTCCCGCTTCAGGTGGACGAGGATCTCGGCCGGCAGAAAATGCGTGCAGACGACGACGCCGGGATCCGCCTCCTTGAGGAGCCTGACGAGGGGGCGCGTGTTGAGGCGGTCGAGGGCGAGGCGGCGCTTCTGGTACCGCCACGGCCTGTCCAGCGCGTTGTAGAGGAGACCCATGAGATCGGGACTCCGGTTGACCATCTCGACGTAGAGGTCGGAATAGAATTTCCTGAACAGGGGATTCGTGTATTTCAGGACCTCGACGTGGCGCGCCGGGACTCCCCTCGTCGCGCAGGCGGACGCGATCGCCTCCGCCGAGCGGATGTGCCCTGCGCCCGAAGCCGCCGACAGGACCAGGACCGTCTTTCCCTTCGCCGGTGTCCCGCTCATCCCGCGGTCCCCCTTCCGAATGTGATCCGCCGGCGCCCGCGTCACCGCTTCGGCTTCGCCGGGTAGCGCCGGACGAAATCCTTGAGTTGCGTCCAGATGTCGTTGAACCCGAAGGCCTGCATCTCCTGCTCCGCGGCGGCTTCGGCCCACCCGTCGATGTCCATCCGGTAGACGGCGACCACGACGCCGGTGCGGTCCTGCCCGTGGGCGCAATGCACGAAGACCGGCTGGTTCGCCGGGTCCGCCATGAGCGCCACGGCCTCCCGGACCGTCTCCACGTTGACGTCCGCCAGCGTGTTCATGGGCAGCAGGACGGAGCGCATCCCGGCCGCCTCGACCGCGCGCGCCTCGCCGTGCCGGGAGCGGAGATTGATCACCGTCCGGATTCCCATGGCCTTGAGCGTCCCGTACCCGTCCGGCCGCGGCTGGGCCCCGCGGAAGACGCCCGGCGCCACGCGTCCGACGTTTTCGAGTCCCCGAAGGCCGACCAGGCGCTCCGAGACGCGGGCGCCGTCCGGAAGGACGCCGGCGGGGACGACGCGGGACGCAGCCGGGGGCGGCGGCGCGGGTTCGGCGGTTGCCCGGGCCGCGGGCGGCCACGCGACGGACAGAAGGACCAGGGCAGTCGCGACGATTCGGATCCCCGACGGAAAGGCTGGTGGCCGGACCGCGTCCATGGCAGTACCCCCGCGACGCGAGATGCGACAACCGATACGATACACGAACGCCCGATTCCGGCAAGCGCCGCCCCCTCCCGCCGCCCCCTCCCGCGGGCGCCGGTCCCGCGCCTTTGTCGGCCGTCCCTGCGCGGCGCCCGGCCGCATCGGGGCGAACGGCTCCATGGCGAACGGCTCCATTTGACAGCGCAACGGCGCGTCGATAGCCTGTACGGAGCCGGTCGCCGCGATGTTCGCCCGGGTTTGCGCCGCCGGACTCGGGTTCCGCGGCCGGCGAAGCGATCGGCAGGGAGACGCATTACGGGGAAAAGCGCAAACGACGCGGCGCGGCGGTTTCGCCGCGGCGCGGTCATCATCCTGCTCGCGGCCGCGGCCGCATGCGCCCACAGGGGGACGGCCCCTTTGACCGAGCCACAGCCGCCGGGAGCGGCGCAGCAGCCCGTCAAGGTCGCCCTCGTCCTCGGCGCGGGCGCATCCAAGGTTTTCGCCCATATCGGCGTCCTCAAGATCCTCGAGACGAACAAGGTCCCGGTCCACATGATCGTGGGGACGAGCGCGGGGTCGTTCGTCGGCTGCCTGTCCGCCTACGGCTACGACGCCTTCCAGCTCCAGAGGATCGCCATCGGCATCGACAAGGCGGAGATCGCCGACCTGACCGTTCCCGACAACGGCTTCATCAAGGG
>JBLNEU010000391.1:0-2611 GCA_050263015.1 Deltaproteobacteria bacterium
CAGGACCTGCTCCGGACCGAGATCCTGACGCTGCGCAGCCCGGCCCGGATCGAGGCGATCGCGAAAAACGACCTCCGGATGGTGTACCCGAAGACGGAGAGGATGATCCGGGTGAAATGAGCCCCCGCGCCCGGATCATCCTCGGCGGGCTGGCGGCTGTCTACGTGCTCGTCGTGCTCCGGGCGTTCCATATCCAGATCCTGGGGGTCCGGGGAATCCGCGAGCGCGGCGCCAAGCAGTACGTCGTGAAAATCCCCCTCGTTCCCAAGCGCGGGGCGATCCTGGACCGCACCGGAAAGGAGCTCGCGGTCAGCATCGCCACGAAATCCATTTTCGTGCAGCCGGCGAAGCTGAAGTCGCCCGATGCGGCGGCGGACCTCATGGCCCGCCGAATCTCCCGGCCTGCCCCGGACCTGCGGAAACCGTTCTCCTCGGAGAAGAGCTTCCTCTGGGTGAAGCGCCAGATGCCCGCTTCCGCCGCCGAGGAGATCGTGAAGGAGATCCGCGAGGCGCAAGGAACGAAGGGGCGCGGCGAGGAGGACGGAATCGGGATCGTGGAGGAGCCGAAGCGGTTCTATCCCAACCGGGAGCTTGCCTCCTCGCTCCTCGGCTTCACCGACCTGGACAGCGCGGGGATCGAAGGGGTGGAGCTCTCCCTGGACAAGTACCTGCGCGGCGAGCGGGCGTTCCTCACGTGCGAGCGGGACGCGCGCGGGCGCATCATGGTCCCCTCGTCGACGACGGTGGACGTGAACTCCCGGGGAAGCTCGGTGTCGCTGACGATCGACCGGAACGTCCAGCACGTGGCCGAGAGCGAGCTCAAGGAAGCCGTCACCCGGTACAAAGCCCGGGGGGGGATCGCGCTCGTCATGCAACCGAAGACGGGGGAGGTCCTCGCGATGGCATCGCTGCCCACCTACAACCCCAACACGCCGGGCACCGCCGTTCCCGAGGCCCGGAAAAACCACGCGCTGACCGACACGTTCGAGCCGGGATCCACGTTCAAGGTGTTCACGATGGCCGCCGCCCTGGAGATGGGAAGCGTGAAGACCACGGAGAGGATCTTCTGCGAGAACGGATCCTACCGGTACGCGGGGCGGGTCCTCCATGACGCGCACGGGCACGGATGGCTGACCGTGCCGGAGGTGCTCAAGTACTCGAGCAACATCGGGGCTTCCAAGATCAGCGAGCGGATGGACCCCGAGCGGTTCTACGACACGATCCGGGCGTTCGGCTTCGGGACGAAGACCGGCATCGAGCTGACCGGGGAGATCGGGGGGATCCTCCCGCCGAGGGCGGGGTTCAAGGGGATCCGACGCGCGACGGTTTCCTTCGGCCAGGGGATCTCCGTGACGCCGATCCAGATGGCCTCGGCGATGTCGGCCGTGGTCAACGGCGGGAAAGTGATGAGGCCGTACATCGTTCGGGAGATCCTGGACCCGGAAGGGAAGGTCGTGTACCGCGGAGAACCGAAGGAGCTCCGGCGGGTTCTCTCTCCGAAGACCTCGGAACAGATGCGGGAGATGATGGGCCTGGTCGTCCAGGAGGACGGGACGGGTACCCAGGCGCGCATCAAGGGGTTCCTCGTCGGCGGCAAGACCGGCACCGCGCAGAAGGTCGAGGTGGGGACGGGGAGGTACTCCCCGAACAAGCGGGTCTCCTCCTTCATCGGATTCCTGCCGCTTCAGGATCCCGAGCTCATGATCCTGGTGGTCATCGACGAGCCGAAGGGCCAGGTGTTCGGGGGCGTGGTCGCCGCCCCGGCATTCAACCAGATTGCGGTGAAGACCGCCTACTACCTGGGGATCCAGCCCACGGAACCTGTCGCACGGGCCGTGGCGCGAAAGGAAAAGGAGGCGCCGGGGGGGATCGCGCTGACCCGCGTTTCCACATCGCCCGCCGAGAGCGCCATGGTCATGCCGGACCTGCGGGGCTTGAGCATGGGAAGGGTGGTCGACATGATGGGGAGGTACTCGGTGAAGCTCAGGCTGGACGGGACCGGCGTGGCGCGGCTCCAGACCCCCGCCCCGGGCCAGCTCCTGGTGCCCGGCACCGAGTGCACCGTGAGCTTCGGGGGGCAGTGAGAGAAGGGATGCGGCTATCGAAGGTCCTGTCAAGCGTTCCCACGGAAGATACGCCGCACGGGGCCATCGACATCGGCGGCATCTCGATCGATTCCCGAAAGGTCCGGAAATCCGATTTGTTCGTCGCCCTCCGGGGGGAACGCGCCGACGGCCACGCCTTCCTCGCGCAGGCGGCGAAGGCAGGAGCCGCCGCGGCGCTGGTCGAGCGGGAAGTCTCCTTTCCGCCCCTTCCCGCGATCCCCGTCGCCTCCACCTCCGCCGCTCTTCCGAAGGTGGCGGCGAATTTCCACGGAGACCCGACCGCGCGGCTCGTCGTCGTAGGCGTCACGGGGACGAACGGAAAGACGACGGTCACCTACCTTCTGGAGTCGATCCTTTCCGCCGGGGGACGTAAAACGGCGGTGATCGGCACCATCAATTACCGGGTGGGCGAAGAAGTTCTCCGCACCGGGCTCACGACCCCCTTTCCCCACGAGCTGCAGGAGGTGATGGCGGAGGCGGCTTCCCGCGGCGTCACCCACGTCCTG
>JBLNEU010000392.1:0-5449 GCA_050263015.1 Deltaproteobacteria bacterium
GACCCGCGTTCCGATCTCGAACTCGTTCCGCCTCGTGCCGATCCCCGAGAGGCGGAAGGTGAAGGGAGAGATCTCCCACTTCGTCTCCCGCGTTTCCGTCTCCTCGAAGCGGAGCGAAAGCGAGGCGTCCTCGATCGCGACCGACCGGATCGCGACCGCGACCTTGTCGGCCCTTCCGGGAACGGCCGCGGGCGGCTCGGCGGCCGCAAGCCGGTTCGCGATGTCGGTGGCCGAATGCGTGCCGTCCTCGTATTTCCGGAAGACGATCCGCGGCCGCTTCAGGATGAACGTCGAGAACTCGGCGCGTCCCGAGAAAAGCGGCGCGATGGCAAGCCGGATCTCGCCCTCCGGTACGGACAGGAGCGTATCGTCCGGATGGCGACTGTCCCCGGACACCGAGAGGCCCGAGACCTTGACGCCGATCCCGGGGAACAGGGTGAGGGAGACCCGTCCCAGCCCGACCGCCCTCCCCGTCTTCTCCTCCAGGGCCGCGACGATGCGGGGTTTCAAGGAGTCGAGCGAGACGAACCTGGGGAGCACGAGCGCCGCGAGGACGAGGACAAGTGCGACGGCCGCCGCCGCGATGGCCGCTTTCCGCATGGTCACTCTCCCTGCCCGAGCTTCTTGCGGAGCACCTCTTGCGCGATCTTCGGGTTGGCCTTGCCTTTCGTCTCCTTCATGATCTGGCCGACGAAGAAGGACAGAAGACCGGTTTTGCCGCCCCGATAGCTCTCCACTTCCTTCGGGTTCGCCGCGAGGATCCGGTCGACGGCCGCCTCGAGCGCTCCCGCGTCGGAAACCTGGGTCAGTCCCTTCTCGTCCCGGATCGCCCGCACCGGCCTGCCCGTCGCGATCGCGGCCTCGACGAGAGTCTTCGAGGCGGTTGCGGAGATGACCCCCTTCTCCCGGTCCTCCACGACGTGGGAGATCGTCTCCGGCGAGACCTTCCCGGCGGCGACGGCGTCCTTCCAGTGGATGCATTCGTTGGCGGTCGTCTTCGGGTTGCCGCCGAAGAGTCCCGCAGAAATCTCGAAAAAGTCGGCGAGGGCCCGCGACGAGGCGAGGATCTCCGCGTCGTACCGGGGGATCCCGTACTGCCGCGCAATCCGCGCGACCTTCTCCGCGGGAAGCTCCGGGATCGTCTTGCGCAGCGCGTCGACCCACGCCGGGTCGACGATCAGGGGAAGGAGGTCCGGGTCGGGGAAGTACCGGTAGTCGTGGGCCTCCTCCTTGCTCCGCATCGGGATCGTCGTCTCCGTGCCGGCGTCCCACAGCCGCGTCTCCTGGACCACGCGCCCGCCGTCCTCGATCAGCTCGACCTGGCGCCGGATCTCGAACTCGAGCGCCTTCTCGACGTTGCGGAAGGAGTTCATGTTCTTGAGCTCCGCCTTGGTCCCGAATTCCTTCCGGCCCTTCGGGCGGACCGAAACGTTGGCATCGCAGCGGAAGGAGCCCTCCTCCATGTTCCCGTCGCACACTTCCAGGTAGACGAGGATGTCCCGGAGCCGTCGCAGGTACGCGCCCCCCTCCTCGGGCGTCCGGATGTCGGGCTCCGAGACGATTTCCATGAGCGGCACCGAGCAGCGGTTGAGGTCGGCGAGCGACGCCTGCGCTCCGGCGAACGCCCCCTCGTGGACCAGCTTTCCCGCGTCCTCCTCCAGGTGGATCCGGGTGATCCCGATCCGCTTCGCCGCCCCGCCTGCCTCGATGTCCACGTATCCCGCCAGCGCCAGCGGCAGCTCGTACTGGGAGATCTGGTAAGCCTTCGGGAGGTCCGGGTAGAAGTAGTTCTTCCGGGCGAAGACGCTTTTCGTCTGGACCGCGCAAGACGTGGCCAGCGCCGTCCGGATCGCGTACTCGACCACCTTGCGGTTGAGGACCGGGAGCACCCCGGGCATCCCGGTGCAGACGGGGCACGTGTTCTCGTTCGGCGCCGCGCCGAACCGGGCCGAGCAGGCGCAGAAGATCTTGCTCTCCGTCGCGAGCTGGGCGTGGACCTCGAGGCCGATGACCGCTTCGAACTCCATCGTCTCCCTATCCTTCAAGCCGTGCGACGCGCGGGAGCGGGAGCTCGCGCTCGATCGCGGCGGCCGCGGTCAACAGCTTCTCCTCCCCGAAATGCGGCCCCAGGAGCTGGGCCCCGATCGGCAGGCCGTCCGCCGACAGGCCGCACGGCACCGAGATCCCCGGAATCCCGGCGAGGTTGCACGGGATCGTGAAGATGTCCGACAGGTACATGGTGATCGGGTCGTCCGTCTTCTCCCCGAGCCGGAACGCGGGCGTCGGCGCCGTGGGGGTGAGGAGGACGTCCGCCTTCGCGAAGGCGGCGTCGAAGTCGCGGCGCAGAAGCGTCCGGACCTTCTGCGCCTTCCCGTAGTACGCCTCGTAGTAGCCCGCGGAGAGGGCGTACGTGCCGATCATGATCCGCCTTTTCACCTCGGCGCCGAACCCGTCCGCCCGGGTCCGCGACATCATCTCGATGAGTCCCGACGCCCCCGCCGCGCGGTAGCCGTACCGGACGCCGTCGTACCGGGCGAGGTTGGAGGACGCCTCCGCCGGGGCGATGATGTAGTAGGTGGCGACCGCGTACCCGGTATGCGGCAGGGAGACTTCGACGGCTTCCGCGCCCAGCGCGCAAAGTTTCGCCAGGGCCGCCTCGACCGCTTTTTTCACGGCCGGGTCGAGCCCGCCGGCCCCGAGGTACTCCTTCGGGAGGCCCACTTTCAGCCCCTTCACGCTCCGCCCGGTGGCGGCCAGGTAGTCGGGCACCGGCGCGTCCACGGAGGTGGAGTCCCTCCGGTCGTGCCCCGCGATGAGCGACAGGGTCATCGCCGCGTCCGGAACCGAACGCGCGATCGGCCCGCCCTGGTCGAGAGACGATGCGAAGGCGATCATCCCGTACCGGGACACGCGGCCGTACGTCGGCTTCATGCCCACGACGCCGCAGAGGGACGCGGGCTGGCGGATCGAGCCGCCGGTGTCCGTCCCGACGCCGGCGAAGCACAGGCCGGCGGCCACGGCGGCCGCCGTCCCCCCGGAAGATCCCCCCGGGATCCGGTCGGTCGCCCACGGGTTGAGCGTCGGGCCGAAGTGCGACGTTTCCGTGGAAGACCCCATCGCGAACTCGTCCATGTTCTGTTTGCCGAGCAGGACCGCCCCGGCCGCGCGGACCTTCTCCGTCACCGCGGCGTCGTACGGCGGCCTGAACGAGGAGAGAATCCGGCTGCCGCACGTCGTCCGGACCCCCCGGGTGCAGAAGATGTCCTTCAAGCCCACGGGCACGCCGTGGAGCGGCCCGCGGACGCTGCCCTTCGCCAGCTCCTCGTCGCACGCCGCGGCGTCGGCCATGGCCGCCTCGGGAAGAACGGTGATGTAGGCGTTGATCTTCGGGTTGAGCCGGTCGATCCGGTCGAGCAGGGCCCGCGTGAGCTCCCGCGAGGAGATCGCCTTCCCGCGGACCGCCTTCGCCGCGGCCAGAAGGGTCCATTCGTGCACCGGGGGAATCGCCATCGTCCGGGAGATCCTTCCTAATCTTCGATGATCCGCGGCACGCGGAAGAAGTCCCCCTCCCGGTCGGGGGCGTTCGCCAGGATCGCCTCCCTGTCGCCGAAGGGACGGGCGGCGTCGTCCCGGAACGGAGTCCCCATCTCCACGGCGTGGGACGTGGGGGTCACGTCGCGCGTGTCGAGCCGGTCGAGCTGCCTGATGTACCCGAGAATGTCGTCGAGCTGCTCCCGGAGCCGGTCCGCTTCGTCCGCGGACATGGCAAGCCGGGCCAGCCGCGCCACGTGCGAGACCTCGTCCCGCGTGATGGGCATTATGGACCCCCTGGGCGATGCCTGATCGAGGAAACCAATTTATCACAGTTTTCGGGAGAGGGGCACGCCGCGGGGGGGTATGATGGGCGGATGACGGCACGCCGCTACTTCGCGACCACGAGCAAGGGGCTCGAGGACGTTCTCGCCGGGGAAATCGCGGCCCTCGGAGGGGAGGAGATCGCCGTCGCCGCGGGCGGAGTCGGTTTCGCGGGGGACGCCGCGCTGGGTTTGCGGGCCAGCCTGTGGCTCCGGACCGCCAACCGCATCCTCCTTTTCCTCGCCGAATTTCCCGCCGTCACGCCCGACGACCTGTACGAGGGGGTAAACGCCGTACCGTGGCCGGAGTTATTCTCCGTCGGGCGCACGATCGCCGTCGACGCGACGGTCCGCGACTCGGGGATCACCCACTCCCGCTTCGCGGCCCAGAAGGCCAAGGACGCCGTGGTCGACCGGTTCCGGGCCGCGGTCGGAACGCGGCCCGACGTCGACCCCTCTTCCGCGGACGTGCGGATCAACGTCCGGCTCGTGCGGGACGCCTGCACCCTTTCACTCGACCTGTCGGGAGAAAGTCTCAACCGCCGCGGGTACCGGGCGGACCCGACCGAGGCATCGCTCCGGGAAACGCTGGCCGCCGGGATGATCCTTCTCGCCGGCTGGGACGGCCGCGTTCCGCTCGTCGACCCCGCGTGCGGCGCGGGGACGATCCCGATCGAGGCGGCCCTCGTCGCGACAAACACGGCGCCCGGGCTCCTGCGTAAAGCGTTCGCGTTCCGGAATCTTGCCGATTTCGACGGCAAGGTGTGGGAATCGCTCCTATCCGAGGCGCGCGGACTGGCGGCGGAAAAATGGAGAGGCCGGATCGCGGGAAGCGACCTCTCCCGGGGGGCGATCCGGGCCGCGCGGGAGAACGCCGGACGGGCTGGCGTCGCCGGACGGATCTCATTCGAGGTCCGCGATATCGGGGACCTCGCCCCCGAGGGTCCGCCCGGGATCATCCTCTGCAACCCCCCGTACGGGGTCCGGATGCCGACGACGCCGGACGCAGACTCCTTCTACAGGGCGATGGGAGAGGTGCTCAAGAAGCGTTGCCGCGGATGGACGGCGTACCTCTTGTCGGGAAACCCGGACGCCACCAGGGAACTGAAGCTCAAAGCGTCGCGCCGGATCCCGCTCATGAACGGCCCGATCGACTGCCGCCTGCTCAAGTACGAACTCTATTAGACGCAATTCGCACCGGCTTCCGCCGCTGCGGCGGCAGAGTCACTTCGGCCCGTCCGGCGGAAGGCGGGGAATCTCCGGCGCCATGCCGCGCCGGTAGACCATAAGCGTCCGCCTGAACGAGACGACCACCGTGCCCGCCTGGTTGTACCCCGTGGTCTTCACCGTCACGATCCCGACGTTGGGGCGCGATTTCGACTCCCTCTTCTCCAGCACCTCCGACTGGGAGTAGACCGTGTCCCCCTCGTAGACCGGGTTGGGGAGCCGGATCTCGTCCCACCCCAGGTTCGCGAACACGTTCTGCGAAACGTCCACGACGCTCTGGCCCGTCACCAGCGCGACCGTGAACGTCGAGTCGACGAGGGGCTTGCCGAACTCGGTCTGCGCGGCGTAGTGATGGTCGAAGTGGATCG
>JBLNEU010000393.1:0-2655 GCA_050263015.1 Deltaproteobacteria bacterium
GTAAAGCGGATCCTCGCGCCGATCCTGACGAGCCGCGACCAGGAAGCGAGCCACGCCGCTTCACCGAGCGCCTGAGCGGCATCGGGGCCGATCAGCCGCGAAGCGCCTTCACTTTCTGGGCCATCTCCGGGACGGCCTGGAACAGGTCGGCCACGAGCCCGTAATCGGCAACGCTGAAAATCGGCGCCTCCGGGTCCTTGTTGATCGCGACGATCACCTTGGAGTCCTTCATCCCCGCCAGGTGCTGGATCGCGCCCGAGATGCCCAGCGCGATGTAGAGCTCCGGTGCGACGATCTTCCCCGTCTGCCCGACCTGCCAGTCGTTCGGCGCCCATCCGGCGTCCACCGCCGCCCGCGAGGCGCCGATCGCCGCTTTCAGCTGGTCGGCCAGCTCCTCCACCAGCTTGAAGTTCTCCTGCGCCTTGATCCCGCGGCCCGCCGAGACGATCACGCGCGCCTCCGTCAGCTCCGGGCGGTCCGACTTCGTCTCCTGCCGGGAGACGAACCGCGTCCCCCCGGCGTCCGGCGCGACCGAAACCGCTTCCACCGGGGCCTTCTGCCCGGACGGGGCCGCGGCGTCGAACGCCGTCTGGCGCACCGTGAACAGGAGCGGCGCGCCCGTCATCGCGACCGTGGCGATCGCGTTGCCGGCGTACATCGGCCGCCGCACCCGCAACGCATCCCCCTCTTTCGCAAGCCCCACGATGTCGCTCGCCAGCGGCGCGTCCAGGAGCCCCGACAGCCGCGGCATGAAATCCTTCCCGAAGGTCGATGCCGGCGCAAAGACGGCCCCATACCCCTTCTCCTTGACGACCTGCGCGACCGCGGGCGCGTATGCGGCCGCCAGGTAAGCCCCGAACGCCGGCCCGTCGCCGAGGAGAACCTTGCGCACCCCGTACCCCGCGACCGTGTCCGCCACCGCGGCGATGCCCTGCCCGAGGACAAGCGCGTCCACCGCGCCGCCGGAGAGGCCCGACAGCGCCTTCGCCGCGGTGATCGCCGACAGCGTCGGCTTCTTGAATATCCCGTCCTGCTGCTCGACCACGACCAGGATGTCCGTCATCTCCTCAAGACCTCCGAAAAAAGCTGGGGGAGGTTCCTGAACTTTTCGAAAAGCTCAGGAACGTCCCTGGACTTTAAAGGACCTTGGCTTCGTTGCGCAGCTTCGCGACCAGGTCGGCGACGTCCGTCACCTTCCGCCCGCCGACCCTCTCCTTGGGCGGCGACAGGGAAACGACCCGGACCTTCGGAGCCGTGTCGACGCCGAGCGACCCCGCCGGCAGAACCTTCACCTCTTTCTTCTTCGCCTTCATGATCCCCGGCAGCGACGCGTACCGCGGCTCGTTAAGCCGCAGGTCGGTCGTCACCACCGCCGGGAGCGCCACCTCGATCGTCTCCAGCCCCCCGTCCACCTCGCGCGTCACGTTCGCCTTCTTCCCGTCCGCGGCGAACTCCACCTTCGACGCGAAGGTCGCCTGGGGCCACGCGAGGATCGCCGCCAGGATCTGGCCCACCTGGTTGTTGTCGTCGTCGACCGCCTGCTTTCCCATGATCACCAGGTCCGGCTTCTCCAGCTCCACCACCTTCGCCATGAGCTTCGCGACCCCGAGGCTGTCAAGGTCCTTTCCCGCCTCGACGAGGATTCCCCGCTCCGCACCCATGGCCAGCGCGGTGCGCAGCTGCTGCTCGCCCTCCTTGGGACCGATCGTCAGCGCCACGGCCTCCCCGCCCTGCTTCTCCTTGATCCGCAGCGCTTCCTCGACCGCGATCTCGCAGAACGGGTTGATGACCATCTTGATGTTGTCCAGAACGATCCCGCTGCCGTCCCCCTTGATCTTCACCTTCTCGTCGGGGTTGGGAACCGGCTTGATCGCCACGAGAACCTTCACGTCGCACCTCCGGAATCGCCGGGTGTAGGAATCGGGAGCCAGTGGGGATGATAGCGAAAAGACCGGCGGGAATCAACGACAAAATGAATGACTATTCAGTAACCAGGAAGGGGAACAGGCGGGGAAGGACGGCCGAGAAAAGGGCCCCGCTCCCGCCGCCCGCCGCGTCGGCGAGCCAGTCCAGGGCGTCGGCGAACCGGCCGGGAACCCAGTGCTGATGCGCCTCGTCGACGCCTCCGACGAGGGCCGTCACGAGCAGGGCCTGCATGAGCGCGGCCTTGGCGGAAGCGCCCGATTCCCGGCGCCACAGGGCGAAGAAGAACCCCATCACGCCGTAGAATGCCAGGTGCGCGAGCTTGTCGCCCCACGGGAGCGGCACCTCGAACTCCGGGTTCGGGATCGACGTCAGGACGAACGTCAGCGCCACCCACACGAGCCAGAGAGCCAGGTATATCTTCCGCCGCGGCATCGCCCTCACGAAAAGCCCAGGGACGTTCCTGAACTTTGCGCGCGCCCTCAGGCGCGGCCCTTGTCCCGGTACCACCGGTCGTAGAAGGTCAGGTACTCGCCCGACCGGACCGCGCGCCACCACGGCTCGTTCTCGAGGTACCAGCGGACGGTGGACCGGAGCCCCTCCTCGAACGGAACCTGCGGCGCGACGCCGAGCTCCGCGCGGATCTTCGCGTCGTCGATGGCGTACCGGCGGTCGTGGCCCGGCCGGTCCGGGACGAACTTCATCGCCGACTCGGGCTTCCCCATCGCGGAC
>JBLNEU010000394.1:0-2926 GCA_050263015.1 Deltaproteobacteria bacterium
CGCGATGACGAAGCCGTCGCCGCCGTTGTTCCCCCGCCCGCAGACGACGGCGACGGACGCCTCTTCCGGGGCCCCGACCTTCTCCTCGAGGATCCGCAGGATCCGCTCGGTGCACGAGCGCCCCGCGTTCTCCATCAGGACGATGGCGGGAATCCCGTACTGGTCGATCGTCACGCGGTCCAGTTCGGCCATCTGGCGAGCCGTCGCCACCTTCATCGCGTTCCCCCCGCCGTCTCGATGATCACGAACGCCACCGCCTTTCCCCCGTCGTGCGTGATGGTCACGTGAACCGCGCTGCCGTTCAATTGTTTCAAATAGTTGGCAGCATTTCCATAAAGCATAACTTTAGGTTTCCCCATCGGCCCCCGGACCGTCTCCACGTCCCGCCAGAGGATCCCGTGGGATTTCCCCGTTCCGAACGCCTTGAGCACCGCTTCCTTGACGGCGAACCTGCCGGCGAGCCGCTCGGCGGGCTTCACGCTGCGCCGGGCATACGCCGATTCCGCGTCCGTGAACACCCGACGCGTGAACCGGTCCCCATAGCGCGACAGGAGCGCCTCCACGCGCCCGATGTCCACGATGTCGATCCCGATCCCCGCGATCACGGCCGTCCCGTCAGGACCCGTGGATCAGGTCGGCCATCTCCCGGACGGCCTGCCCCAGCCCGACGAACACTGCGCGGGCGATGATGCTGTGCCCGATGTTGAACTCCTCGACCTCGGGGATGGCGAGCACAGGGACGATGTTGCGCAGGTCGAGACCGTGGCCGGCGAACACTTTAAGCCGCGCGGCGCGCCCATAAGCCGCAGCCACGCGGATCTTGTCGAGCTCCACCCGATAATCGCCGGCCTGGAAAGCCGCGCAATACGTTCCCGTGTGGATCTCGATCGCGTCGGCCCCGGCCTCCTTTGCCGCCCGCACCTGCGCGAGATCCGGGTCGATGAAAAGACTCACAACGATCCCCGCGGCGCGAAGCTCCCGGACCGGACCGTGGAGCACACCCCCCTTGCCCAGGACGTCCAGTCCCCCCTCGGTCGTGATCTCCTGCCGCTTTTCCGGAACGATCGTGGCCGAAAACGGCTTGGTCCGGCCGGCGATCCCGACCATCTCCGGGGTCGCGGCCATCTCCAGGTTGATCCGCGTTTTGACGACCCGCGACAGGATCTCGAGATCGCGGTCCTGGATGTGGCGGCGGTCTTCCCGCAGGTGCACCGTGATGCCGTCCGCGCCGGCGAGTTCCGCGATCCCGGCGGCGGTGACGGGGTCGGGCTCCGCCCCCCGCCGGGCCTGCCGGACCGTCGCGACGTGATCGATGTTGACGCCCAGCCGCTTGCCCATGCCTTCAATGGATCTCGGCGCGGACCTTGTCGGCCAGCGCGTTGGCGATCCGTTCGATTTCAGCGCGATCTTCCCCTTCGACCATGATCCGCAGGAGCGGTTCGGTGCCGCTGTAGCGGACCACGATCCGCCCGCGCTTGCCGAGTTTCTTCTCGAAGTCGACCCTGGCCTTCTGGAAGCCGCGCAGCCCCTCGAGCGGCACGCGCTGCTTGAGCCGCAAGTTTAGAAGCAGCTGCGGAAACGGGATCATCTTCTTGCCGAGCTCGTCGACTCCCCGGCCCGACTCGACCATGACGGCCAGGAGCTGGAGGGCCGCCAGCACGCCGTCCCCGGTGGTCGCATGGTCGAGGAAGATCAGGTGCCCCGACTGCTCGCCGCCGAAGTTGCAGCCGCCCGCCCGCATCGCCTCGACCACGTACCGGTCGCCGACCTGCGTCCGCGCGAGCTTGATCTTCCGGTTCCGCACGAAGATCCCCAGCCCGATATTGCTCATCACGGTGGCGACGACCGTGTCTTGCTTCAGCTGCTGCTTTCGCGCGAGCGCCTCGGCGCAGATCGCCATGATCCGGTCCCCGTCCACCACCTCGCCGTTCCGGTCGACGATGATGACCCGGTCCGCGTCGCCGTCCAGCGAGATGCCGAGGTCCGCCCGGAGCTCCCGCACCTTGGCGGAAACCACCTCCGGAAAGAGGGAGCCGCACTTCTCGTTGATGTTGAGGCCGTTCGGCGTCACGCCCACCGTCACCACGTCCGCTCCCAGCTCCTGGAACACCTGGGGGGCGATCCGGTAGGCCGCCCCGTGGGCGCAGTCGACCACGATCCTCAAGCCGTCCAGCGAAAGCGTGGAGGGGAATGTGTTCTTGAGATAGACGATGTACCGTCCCGTGGCGTCGTCGATCCGGTGCGCGCGGCCGATCTCGGGCGACTGCGGGCGGGCTTCTTTCAGGTGATCCCCCCACATGATGTCTTCGATCCGCGCTTCGACGGCGTCCGGGAGCTTGTAGCCGTCGCGCCCGAAGAACTTGATCCCGTTGTCCTGGTAAGGGTTGTGCGACGCGGAGATGACGACCCCGGCGTCCGCCCGCATCGAGTGGGTCAGAAACGCGATCCCCGGCGTCGGGAGAGGCCCCACGAGGAGCACGTCGCCCCCCATCGAGCAGATCCCCGCCGACAGGGCCGTCTCGAACATGTAGCCGGACAGCCGCGTGTCCTTTCCGATGACGACCTTGTGCCGGCCGGAATCGCTGCGGAACACGTGGGCGACCGCCTGCCCCAGGGCCATCGCGGTCTCGACCGTCATCGGCTCCGTGTTGGCGACGCCGCGCACCCCGTCCGTGCCGAACAGTTTCCTGCGCACCGGGCCCCCTTTTCCTTAAGGCCTGAACTGCACCGTCACGCGGACGGTTGAATTTCCGACGATTTTAGCATGACCCTCGGCCAAGTCCACCCGGGCGCGGGCCGAGAAGACCCCCTTGGGTTCGTCCGGCGCCAGTTCCTCGGTCCAGAGGGTCTTCAGGCGCGCCACATCCTCGGGGAGCCCCTCGACCTCGAGCTCCGGCGGGTCGATCGTCACGCGCGTGATCCGGCC
>JBLNEU010000395.1:0-2744 GCA_050263015.1 Deltaproteobacteria bacterium
TACGGCCTCCCGCCGAACCCGTCGATCCCGACGTCGATCTTCCTCTGGAAGGACGTGATCAAGCCGCTGGGGATCCTGGGCTTCTGGGGCAGCGTGGCGGCGGTGCTCGTCCACTACATCAACTTCGGGGCCCGCAAGATCGAGGACGACGACGCGGAGAAGGGGGGGAGCGCCCGTGGGTAGATACGTCGAGAGGTTCAATACGAAGGAGCGGATCCTCCACTGGTTCGTGGCCGCGTCGTTCTTCACCCTGCTCCTGTCGGGCCTCGGGCTCTACTCGCGCCTCTTCCACGGCTACTTCGACTTCTTCGGCGGCGGAGAGGGCGCGATCCTCGTCCACAAGTACGCGGGGGTCGTCTTCTTCTTCGCGTCCCTCCTCCTCTTCCTGAATCACTACAGGGAGATGAATGCCTTCGACGACGACGACCGGCGGTGGTTCCGCATGCTGGGCGGTTACCTCTCGCGGGAAGAGAACCACATCAACAGCGGCAAGTTCAACGCCGGGCAGAAGGCGTTCGGGCTGTTCATGGGGCTTGCCACCGTCCTCATGGGCCTGACCGGGATCGTGAACTGGTTTCCGCTGACGTTCCCGGTGACGATCGTCCGGCTCTCCCTGCTTCTGCACGGCTTGCTCTTCGTGCTCTTCATCATGATCGTGGTCGTCCACGCGTACCTGACGACCATCGGCAACCCGGGGACGCTCGAGAGCATGATCTACGGGAACGTGAAGCGGATCTGGGCGAAGAAGCACCACCCGAAGTGGTACGACGAGGTGGCGGGCGGGCCGAAGGCGGCCGAATGACGGGAGCCGCGGCGGCGCGGACGGCGGGCAAGATCGCGGGAATCGACAGACTGGCCCGGGAGCGGCCCGAGTACCGGGAGATCCTGTCCGTATTCCGGGAGGTCTTCGGCTACGTGGCCGGGAAAGAGGAGGCCACCGGGATCGCTTTCGCGGTCCCGGGCGTCGGCGGCCGGGCGTCGCGGACGGCGGCCGGGCTGCCTCTCGTCGCCCCGGACGCGGTCCGGGTGGACGGGGCGAAGGCGTCCGCATTCCTTGCCGGGCTTCTCGCGGTGATGGAACGGGTGGGAACGGAAGGTCGCGGCGAGCTTGCCGCCATGGGGCGCGCGCTCGCGGACGGCGCGCTCGACCTGACAGCCCTGTTTTCCGCGTGCCTGGCGCGCGAGCGGGGCGTCCTGACCGGCGTCGCCGCCGCGGTCTCCGTTTCGCCGCCCCTCCTCGAGTTCATCCTCGAAATCCCCTTGAAGACGGCGCTCGAGGACGTCGCCGCGTCCGTCGATCCGGGCGCGTTCGACGGGTGGATGCACGGGCACTGCCCGGTCTGCGGGGGAAGGCCCGGGATGGACGAGCTCGTCGGCGAGGAGGGGAGGCGGTATCTCTCCTGCTCGGGATGTTTCTTCAAATGGCCGTTCAAAAGGTTAAAATGTCCGTATTGCGGCACGGAGGACCCCGCGTCCCTCTCCTACTTCGCGGCGGGGGACGGGCCGACGCGGGTGGGCGTCTGCCGGGGGTGCGCCCGGTACATCAAGACGCGCGATTCGCGGGCCGGAAGAGTGGACGTGCCGCTCGAGGTGGAAGACCTGGCGACGCTTCACCTCGATCTCATGGCGTCGAAGGAAGGGTTCGAGCGAGGGCGATGACGGACGACACGGAGCCGGGCGGGGGAGAGACCCGCAAGGCGATCCTGCGGTTCGACGGACGCCGGATGTGCCCCGCCGGGCACAACCCCGTGGAGGAGTATCCCGTCGCCCTCGCGATCAACGGCAGCGAATTCGCGACGCTCATCGCCTCCCCCCACGATCTCAAGTCCCTGGTAGTCGGTTTCCTGCGGATGCAGGGGCTCGTCGAGCGCCTCGACGACATCCTGGCGCTGACCGTGTGCCCCGGGTTCGGGGCCGCGAACGTCCGGATCCGGAAAGAGGTGCCGGCGCGGCTCGTCCCCACCCTGACGTCGGGATGCGGGGGGGGGATCGGGTTCAATATTCCCGGCGCGTCGGCGAATCCTCCGCCCGCCGGGCGAGGCGCGGCTTCCGGGAGAAAGTATTCGCCGGACGAGGTCTTCCGGATGATGGACGAGCTGGCCCGGCTGTCCGAGCTGTACAGGGCCGCGGGGGGGATCCACTCCGCGGCGGCGGGGGACGGGCGGAAGGTCCTCGCCCACGCGGAGGACATCGGGCGGCACAACACGATCGACCGGATCGCGGGCGAGGCGCTTCTCAAGGGAATCGACCTCTCCGGCGCGATCCTGGCGACGTCGGGCCGCGTCTCTTCGGAGATGGCGGCCAAGGGGGCCGCGCTCGGCGTCGGGCTGATCGCCTCGCGGACGTCGCCCACCGACATGGCGGCCGAGATCTGCGAAGACGCCGGGATCGCCCTCCTCGGCTACGTGCGCGGGCGCCGGTTCAACGTCTACGCCCGCGCGGAGCGGCTCGCCGTTCCCGCGGCGTGCGAGCCGATCGCCGACGTGACGGGGGTCATCCTGGCGGGGGGGTCGTCGACCCGGATGGGGAGCAACAAGGCGCTCCTGCCGTACCAGGGCGCGACGTTCATCGCGTCCATCCACCGGCGGATGTCGGCGACGTTCCGGGAGGTGATCGTCGTTACGAACACGCCGGAGCTGTACCGGTTCGTGCCGTGCCCCATGGTGGCCGACGTCCTCCCGGGCCTCGGGGCCCTCTCGGGGATACACGCCGCGCTGCACCACGCCCGGACGGAGCACGTCTTC
>JBLNEU010000396.1:0-9730 GCA_050263015.1 Deltaproteobacteria bacterium
GGTGGGACGGACTGTTCGGAAAGCCATCGCAACCTTTGAGCCGCCTCTCCGGCGCACCGGGCAAGTGACGTTTTTTGTCCCCGGGCTGACAAAAATACGTCGGGCGTCCGCCAGGTTTGCGCGCGTCGATCCGAATCCGTTATGCTGTTTCGGGCACCCAATCCTGAAAGCCGTGGCATGCCCACGAGAGGAGGAACGCGAACATGGGAACGGTCGTCCACACGTCGCGGATAACGATCACCCGCGAGAAGGGGCCGACGCGGAAGGCCGTCATCGAGGGGTTCGCCGAACCGGTCTACTACGGCGTGCACGGGGGGATCAAGCATTTCTACAAGGTGGAGCCCGAGAAGGAGCACGCGGCGACCCTCGACCACATCGTCGGCGCCGTCGGCGGCTGAATGATGGGGACACTGGCCACGGTGCTGGCCGGAAAGAAGATCCCCACCTTCGGCGACCGCTTCCGCGCCGACGTGGAAGGTGACATCGAGGACGTCGGCGGAGTGCTGAAGATCACGAAGATCCGCGTCCGGTACACGCTCAAGGTCCCGCCCGGCAAGACGGGGGAGGCCCGGGAAGCGCTCGCCGTCTACCTGGAGAAATGCCCGGGCGCCATGAGCGTCAAGGGGGCGATCGCGATCGAGGATTCCGCGGATATTACCGAGATGGCGGGGGACGCTCCTTCGACGTGAAGCCCGAGCAGGAGAAATCCCGTCAGGATCAGGCAAGTCGCCCGGAAAGGAGTCGATCGTGAGAGCCGCCGTCTGCGATGCGTTCGGAAAGCCGCTCGCGCTGCGGGACGTTCCGGAGCCGTCCCCCGGCCCGGACGAGGTGCTGGTCCGCGTCAAGGCGTGCGGGGTCTGCCACAGCGACCTTCACCTGGTGGACGGCGACTGGGCCTCCTGGGGGACTCCCCTTCCCATCGTTCCGGGCCACGAGGCGACCGGCGTCGTGGAGCGCGCGGGAAATCCGGACTGGGGACTCGCCCCCGGCGATCCCGTAGGCGTTCCATGGATGCAGTACGCGTGCGGCCGCTGCGCGCCGTGCCGTTCGGGAGCCGAAATGCTCTGCGCCGCCCAGAGGAGCACCGGCGTGACGGTCAACGGCGGCTACGCGGAGTTCGTCAAGGCCCCCGCCGCCTTCGTCCACCGGATTCCGGACGGAATGGACCTCGCGGAAGCGGCTCCCCTGCTTTGCGCCGGCGTCACGGTGTTCGCGCCGCTGCGGCGGGCGGGGAACCTCGCGGGGCGCACCGTCGCCGTGGCCGGGGTCGGCGGGCTGGGACACCTCGCCATCCGGATGGCGGACGCCATGGGGGCAAGGGTCGTCGCCATCACGCGGGGAGACGGCAAGGCGGAGCTCGCGCGCCGTCTCGGCGCCCGGGAGACGATCGACTCCGAGAAGGAGAAGGCGGGGAAACAGCTGGCCAGGATGGGGGGAGCCGACCTGATCCTCGTCACGGCGATCTCGGCGCGGCTGTTCGAGGCGTGCATTCCGGGACTGGCCCCGAACGGAACCCTGGTCGTCGTCGGGGCGATCGCCGATCCCGCGAAGGTCACTCCGGCGGCCCTGCAAGTCGGACAGAAGCGGATCATGGGGTCGGTCATCGGCACGCGCGACGACATGGACGCCATGCTCCGGTTCGCGGCGGACCACCGGATCTCGCCGATGGTGGAACGCCACCCGCTCGACAAGGTCAACGAGGTGCTGGACCTGCTGAGGCACGGGAAGGTCCGCCTGAGGGCCGTCCTCGTTCCCTGATCCGGCCGGGGGACGGCTGACGTCGCCGCCGCCCCTCTCCGGGTCCGCTGCCCGTTCCCGGAGCCTTTACCCCGCCGCCGGCCTGGCGGCTTCGTCTTCGAGCGTCGCCGCCGTCGCCCGGGGCGCGCCGTCGTCTATTCCCCGCGCCACCGTCTTCCAGATCGTCGCGACGCACTTCGCCGCGTACTCGTGGAAATGCCTGTGAACGACGGTCAGGTAAAGCGCCTCCGGAAGCCGGCCCGGCTTTTCCCGAAGCGTCGCCCGAAGGATCCGCCTCGCGAATCGCATGCGCTCGGCGTCCCCGCCGAAAAGGCAGTAGAGAAGAAACCGGACGATCATCCGGACCTCGTTCCAGGACCGGCGCCTCGGCTGGATCGGCTCCATCCGGCGCGGGGCCGTCAGATAGGCGATGGTCCGCTCGGCGTAACTGTCATATGCAAAGACGCTCTCCAGAAGGTCGGCCTGCCCCAGCAGAAGCTCTTCCCGCGACATCCGTTTCGGGACGACGTTGGTCCAGACGACGGAGTCTCCCGTAAACCCGTCTCGAAGCCGACCTTCCCGCTCGAGCCGCTCCCACAGCGGGGTGCGCGGCGGCGCCTGGAGCAACCCGGTCAGGACCTGCGGAATCCGGGATGCCTGGATGAACCGTCGATGCTCCTCGAAGACGGCCGCGTCGTCGCTGTCGAATCCGACGATCATGCCCGCGGTGATCTGGATCCCGTATGACTGGATCCTGTGGATCTGCTCGAGCAGCGGTGCGCGAAGGTTCATATGCTTTCCCGTCTCCTCCAGCGACGCACGGCGCGGCGACTCGATGCCGATGAAGAGGCGTGCGAAGCGGGCGTCGTGGAACAGCCGGAGAAGCTCGTCGTCCTCGGCGACGTTGAGGGACGCCTCGGTGTTGAAGAGCATCGGGTACCCTTTCGAGGCGTTCCAGTCCCGCACGGCGGCGAGCATTTCCTTCGCCTTCGCCCGGTCGGCGATGAAATTGTCGTCCGCGAACAGGACCCACCGCCCGCCGAGCCGGTAGATCTCCTCGAGCTCCGCCAGGACTTGCGGCACGGTCTTGGTCCTCGGACGCCGGCCGAGCATGACGACGATGTCGCAGAACTCGCACTCGTAGGGGCACCCGCGTCCGAACTGGACCGACTGGACGAAATAGCGGTCCATCTTCAGGAGGTCGAACCGGGGAAGCGGCGTCGTCGCGAGATCGATTCTCTCCTTCTCCTCGTAGGCATCGACCCATCTCCCCCGCTCGAAGTCCCCGACGAACCTCGGCCAGGTCCTCTCCGCCTCCCCGATGAAAATCACGTCCGCGTGGGGCCGGCAGAGTCCGGGCGTCAGCGTCGGAAAGGAGCCCCCCATGACGACGGTCCGGCCGCGTTCGCGGAAAGCGCGCGCGATCTCGAAGCCCCGGGGCGCCTGGACCTGCATCAGGCTGATCCCGACGAGGTCGCACGGCAGTTCGAAGTCGATCTCCTCCACGTTCTCGTCCACCAGAACGACCTCGTGCCCCGGCGGGGTGAGAGCCGCAACGGTCGGCAACGCCAGAGTCGGCGTGACGTAGCCCTTGCCGGCGACGGGCAGGATCGTGTCGAGGCCCCACAACGATTCCGGGAATTTCGGGGTCACCAGCAGGATCTTCATCGAAATCGCTCCGCGTCCTCCGGGCTCGCGGCCCGGCGCCCCGTAAAACGACGTTTACTCCTGAAATTGGATGAAAAATAGCACCTTTAACCCGATCCAGTCAAACAGAAACATATCTAAAGTTCCGCCTCTTCGCCGCCGAATAAGGAACCGTAGCCACGGAAAGGGAGGCGCCCCTTGGAGTATCCCGGGGAAAACCGACGAGTGCTGCCGACGTCCTCGACGGGAGCGATCAAGGGGAAATTCAAGCGTTTTTTCGGCGCATTCGGGCTCCGACCCGACAGTGAGCACGAGCAGGCCCTGATCCGCCTCGGCATCACGATCGTCGCGTTCCTCTACGTCTACCTGGTGGCCCGGGCCGATGGCGCGATCAATGCCGTGGAGTCGCGGGCGCTTTGGATCGGAGCCGGGTACCTCGCCTTTTCCGCCGGGATGTTCTCTCACATCATGCTCCGCCGCGGAGTCTCGATCCCTCGCCGGATCATGGGGATGATCGGCGATCTCGGGGTCGGATCCTACGCGATGTACTTCGGGGGGGAACTCTGCGCGCCGCTCTACGTGGTGCTCCTCTGGGTGACCTTCGGCAACGGCTTCCGCTACGGCCGCAAGTACCTGCTCGCCGCCACGATTCTCTCCACGACCCTGTTCCTCGCGGTCATTCAGACGAACCGATACTGGCGATCGAACCCGAACATGGCCTACGGGCTCCTGATCGGGCTCGTCGTGCTTCCTGCGTATGTCTCGTCGCTGCTCAAGAAGATGGAGGAGGCGGTCCGGCGGGCCGAGGAGGCGAACCGGGCGAAAAACCGGTTCCTCGCCAACATGAGCCACGAGATGCGGACGCCGCTGAACGGCATCCTCGGAATGGTGGACCTGCTCAGGGACACCACCCTGAGCCCCGAGCAGAAGGAGTTCACCGGCACGGTCCGCGCGTCCGCCGCCACGCTCCTCTCCCTGGTGGAGGACGTCCTCGACTTCTCCAAGATCGAGGCCGGAAAGGTCAGCGTCGGGTCGTCCGACTTCGACCTTCACGCGCTCATGAAGAGCACGAGCGCGATGCTGGCTCCGCAGATCCAGGAAAAGGGGCTGCGCTTCACGACGCAGGTCCGGTCCGATGTCCCGTTCCTGCTCCGGGGCGACCCCCTGCTCATCCGCCAGGTCATCCTCAACCTGCTCGGCAACGCGGTCAAGTTCACCGACGCCGGCGAAGTCTGCCTCCGCGTCGCGCGGACGGCCGAATCCCTGGGAAGCGTCGCCCTGAAATTCGAAGTGACCGATACCGGGATCGGGATCGCCCCGGAAGCCCAGGAGCGGATCTTCAACCGCTTCACGCAGGCCGACAACTCCATCACCCGCCGGTTCGGCGGAACCGGACTCGGAACGACCATCGCGAAGGAACTGGTGGAGCTCATGGGAGGGACGATCGGCCTGGAGAGCGAGCCCGGCAAGGGAAGCACCTTCTGGTTCGCCATCGAACTGGAGAAGCAGCCGGCGGCGCAGTCCCCGGTCCAGGGGACGGGAGGGATCCGCGACAGCCGCGTCCTGATCGTCTCGTCGGATGCGGCGGCCACGGACACGCTCCGCGACTGCCTCGCGTCCTGGGGGATCGCCCCCGTCGTCGTCAAGACGGGCGCGGGAGCCTTCGCGCCCCTCGTCTCGGCGGCGAACGGCAAGGATCCGTTCGATGTCGCCATCGTCGTGGAGCGTGGCCTCGACATGGATGTCGCCGAACTCGCCACCGCGCTGAAATCGGTGCACCTGATCCAGGCCGTCCAGCTCGTCCTGGCGGCGGGGGGCGACCGCGAAACGGATCTCGAGTCCCTGACGCAAAACGGCTACGGAGCGGTCGTCCGCGTGCCGATCGACAAGACGATGCTGTTCAACGCCCTCCATTTCGTCCAGCCGGACGAGACGGCCGACCGGGGGATCGCCAGCCTCGCGAGCCGCTACCAGCAGAAACTGGAGGGAACGAAGAGGATTCGCGTGCTGGTCGCGGAGGACAACGTGATCAACCAGAAGGTCGTCGCCAGGATGCTGGAGCGCGCCGGGCACGCCGTGCAGATCGTCGAGAACGGCGAGAAGGCGCTCGACGCCCTCGAGAGAGACACGTTCGACCTGGTGCTGATGGACCTGCAGATGCCCGTGATGGGCGGCCTCGAAGCCGCCAAGATCCACCGCCTTGCGCACCCGCGGGAACCCCGGGTCCCAATCGTGGCCCTCACGGCGGACGCCACCTCGGAGGCCGCGAAGGAATGCCGGGAGGCCGGGATGGACGCATGCCTGACCAAGCCCCTCGAGACGAAGAAGCTCCTCGAGGTGATCGCATCCCTCGTCCCGGCTGCCAGGAGGCCGGCGGGGGGCCTGCCGGCGTCGCTTGAGCCGGCGGCGCCGGTCGACGGCACGGAGCGCGGGCGCGAGATCCGCCCCGCCCTCGATCCGGCGACGATCGACGAGTTGAAGGCCCTCGGCGGGAGCGGCGATTTCTTCGGGAAGCTCGTCGCGATCTTCCTGGAGGCGGGCGCGCAGAAGATCCGGGAGATGGAGATGGCCGCCGCCGGAAGGCGGTACGGCCAGTTCCGCGACATCGCCCACGCCATGAAGGGGAGCGCGGGACAGGTCGGCGCCCTTCCCCTGATGGAGATCTGCAACGAATTTTCCAGGATCGGGCCGGCAAACCACGAGGAGGACGCGGCCGCCCTCCTGGAGAGGCTCAAGGAAGAGTTCGACCGGGTCGCGGACGCGCTCAGGGAATCCGTGGGAAAACCGGGATCCGCCGTCTCGTAGCGACGCGGCCCGGCGCGGGGTTCAGGCGAAAATGCCCTCGGCCGCGGCGCGCGGCGCCCCGCCGGCGGCGATCTTGTCCTGGGCCCTGATCAGGCGCCCCATCAGCCGCAAGTCCTTCTCGTCGAGGTTCATCGCCGCATCGACCCAGAGGTCCGCAATGTCCGCCAACTCGTCCAGGGAAATCTGCTGGACCCGCTGCCGTGCCTTGAGGACGGACCGATGGGCGCCGCGACGGCGCAGATTCCGCGTCATGTACTCGTAAACCGCCTTCTCCCCCTCGCCGTCCTCGGCGAGAATGTCCACGACGCCCAACTCGTGAAGCCCGGCGGCATCGAACAGCTGCCCGCCGAGGATCATCTTTTCCGCGCGAACGGCGCCTACGCGGCGCGCGAGAATGCTGTAAGCACCCATCCCGGGAAAAAGGTTGAACATGACCTCCGGCAGCCCGAACCGCGCGCTTCTCTCTGCGATCACCACGTTGTTGCAGAGGGCCGCCTCGAATCCGCCCCCCATGGCGTCCCCCTGCACGAGGGATATCGTCGTCACGGAGAGGTCGTAGCCGACGATGCCCGAATGCACGATCCCGACGCAGGATCTGGAATAGCGGCGCAACGCGTCGCGGTTCTTCGCCTTTGCGCATTCGACGAAAAGAGCGAGGTCTCCCCCGAGACTGAAAACCCCGGGGGTCCGCGAGGCCAGCACCGTGAACCGGACGGGCCCCTCCCCCTTCTCGCTCCCGTTGACGGACTCGACCGCCGACACGAACGACCCGATCTCGGCAAGCAGTTCCGGGTTAAAACATGGGCGCGGCTTCGGATCCATGTAGCACCACAGGGCTCCGTAATCCGAGTCGAACCGCGTGGACATCTGCCTGAATTCCTTAGCGGTCCTTTTGAGGTCGGACATCCCGTCGATCATCCGGCTCGGCCCTCTTCGAGGTATCGTCGAACAAAATCAATATGAATCAATGCATTGTCCGGTGACAGAACAAGGTTCCTCAACCGGCGCGTTCGAATGATAACACGGAACATCGGAAAATAAATAGCTTTTCTTAAACTTGGGCATTAATGTATCCGAAAAGGAAAATGACCGTAAATCTTGCCCCGGAAACTCTATAGACTGGCCCGTGGCCGCCATTCCCCCAAAAGCTCCGGTCGTTCCTAATAGGCGATCGGCGCTATGAAACGAGCCCCTGAAACGGCGCGGGAGAACCGCGGCCCGGCAGGCTCGCCTTCGACCTGGGTCTTTTCGACCTACTTCGCCGAGGGACTCCCTTACGGGATCATCCGGCTCATGTCGTCCGCGTTCTTCACGGACGTGGGGCTCAAGGAGCGATATCTCGGCTACCTCAACTTCCTCGGAATCCCGTGGAACCTGAAGTTCCTCTGGGCGCCCCTGGTCGACCTCATCGGGACGAAGCGGACCTGGATGATCGTCATCCAGGGCCTCCTGTCGCTGGCGACTGCGGGTGTCGCCGCGTTCTGCCTCGTCGTTTCCCCCGCACCGGGCGTCATGCCTCCCCTCGCGCCTGTGGCCGCGCTTTTCGTCGTCCTCGCCTTTCTCTCCGCGACGAACGACGTCGCCATCGACGGCTACTTCCAGGAGGGAATCGTCGACCCGGGGGAGCAGGCGGCGTGGACGGGATACCGCGTCTTCGCCTACCGCATCGCCCTGATCCTGGCCCGGAGCGGATTCATCGGGATCGCCGCGTTCGCGGCGGCCCGCCTCGCCGGGGCGGGCGCATTCGCCCCGTGGGGCTACGCCTTCGGGGCGGCGGCGCTGTCCATGGGGGCGGCGACGCTCTATCACCTCGCGAAGGTCCCGCGCTTCGAGGCGGAACGGGACGGGGGGAGGCCATGGCGCGAGGTCCTGCGGGAGTATGGGCGGGCGTTCGTCACCTACGCGGAACAGGAACGCTTCCCGCTCGTCGTCCTGTTCATCGTCTTCTACAAGGTGGGCGACGAGATCCTGTTCTCGATGAACACACCCTTCCTCATGCGGGAGCTCGGGGTGACCAAGGGCCAGTTCGCGTGGCTCTCCGGGATCCTGGGGGCGCTCGGCGCCGTCGCGGGAACGACGCTCGGGGGGATCTGGATCCGGCGGAGCGGCCTGCGGCGGGCCATCTGGCCGCTGACGATCCTCATGAATTTCAACATCTGGGCCTACGTGTGGCTGGCGTGGACGAAGCCGGCCGCATCGGACCCGGCCGGGCTGCTCACGATCGCCGCGGTCCACTTCTACGAGCAGGTCGCCGCGGGGCTGGGGAGCGCGGTGCTGACCGTCTACATCCTCCGCACGTGCCGGGCCGAGTACAAGGCGTCGCACTTCGCGGTCGGAACCGCGATCATGTCCCTGTTCTCGACCTTCTTCGGCGGGTTCGGCGGCCTGATCGTGGAGTCGATCGGCTACCTCGACATGTTTCTGCTCGCGTTCTTCGCGTCGCTTCCGTCGATGCTGCTCCTCTTCTTCGTCCCGATCCGCGACCGCTGAAAGTCCAGGGACGTTGTTCAGCTTTTCGAAAAGTTCAGGAACGTCCCTGGACTTTTTGTCGCTGAACTTTTCTACCGGTCGCGGATGAACGTCGCTTCGAGGAAGTCGGCGATCCCGGCGGCGTCGTCGAGGCGGAAGACGGGAACATCGAGGTCGAGCGGCTCGTCGCTCGCCGCGGCGACGAGGAGCGGATCGCGTCCCGCGGCGTCGCGCGGAAAGCTCCCCCCGCGCTCCTTCCGGTGGACCTCGATTCTGGGGAGGGAGGTCCGGCGGAACCCTTCCGCCAGGACGATGTCCACGTCCGGGAAGTAGGCCGCCACGATCTCCTCGACCGGAGGCGAGGCGGCGTGCCTGCGGACGAGGGCCAGCTTCCCGGGCGACGTGATGAGCGTCGTGTCCGCTCCCGCGGCGGCAAGCCGGTAGCTGTCCTTGCCCGGGTGGTCGATGTCGAACCGGTGGGCGTCGTGCTTGATCGCCCCGACCCGGCGTCCGCGGCGCTTGAGTTCCGCGATCACCTTCTCGAGAAGGGTCGTCTTCCCCGTCCCGGACGGGGCGACGAACGCGACCGCATTCGGGCCGGCCGCTCCGAGCCGCGTCACGGCGCGGCCTTCCCGCCGTCTCCCTCGCGGAGCGCGTAGTAGTCGTCGGGCGTGTTGATGTTCCTGAACGAGAGAAAGCCGGGATCGACCAGGGACACTTCGTCCCGCGAAAAGATCTTCACCCTGACTTTCGGAAGGATCGAGACCACCTTGCCGCATCCCGCCCCCAGCGCCTCCTCGATCGCCGGGAGGGCTCCCTTCCCGTAGACGGCGCACAACGGCTCGAGCCCGCTCCCGCTCTCGGGGACGACGGCGTCGTGCCCCTCCCGCATGGCGACCATGCACCGGACCAGGTCTCCTCCGACGGACGGCATGTCGCAGGCGACGACGAAGACATGCTCGGTCCCGGCGTGGCGCAGCGCCGCGTGGATCCCCGAGAGCCCTCCCAGGCCAGGGACGATGTCCGCCACCTTCGGGCACGGCATGAACCGGTACAGCTCCGGCGCGTTCGT
>JBLNEU010000397.1:0-4351 GCA_050263015.1 Deltaproteobacteria bacterium
GATCCCCACCCAGGTCAGGCCGTAGAGCTGGAAATTCCCCATCCGGATGTCCGAGAAAAAGGTCCCCCACTCCCGGGACTGGACTTCCACCGCGATGCCGGCCCGCCGCAGCTGCTCCTGGAGGACGGCGGCGATCCGGCGGCGAAGCTCGTTCTGGGAGGTTTTGTAGGTGAGCGTGAAGCGGGGTTTCGGCCCGTCGCCGTCGGGATCCGGAAAACCGGCCCGGTCCAGGAGCCGCTTGGCCTCCGCGGGATCGTACCGCGACGGGAGGAGTCCGTCGGCGTGCGCCCAGAAACCGGGGGAGAGGATCGAGTCGGCGAGGTCCGCGTGACCCTTCCAGATCGTCCGGACGATCGCTTCCCGGTCGATGGCGAGGGCGACGGCCCGGCGCACACGCGCATCGGAGAGGATCCGGTCACGGAGATTGAACCCCAGGTAGGAGACGTTGCTGCCGGGCGCCTCCTCGATCACGAGGTTCGGATTCTCCAGGGCCACGGGGAGGAGGTCGGGGTCGACGCCGTTCAGGACGAAGTTGACGCTCCCTTTTTTCAGTTCGAGGAACCGGACGTTGCTGTCGGGGATGAACTTCACGAAGACCTTGCCGATGGAGGGGGGGCGGCCGTAATACGCATCGAACCGGGAAAGCGCGATCGATTCGTCCGGCTGGAAATCGTCGATTTTGTAAGGCCCCGCCCCGGGAACGGGAGTATAGCCGCGCGCTCCGGCCCCCTCGGGGACGATCCCCCGCGCCATTCCCACGAGGAATGGGGCGAACGGTTCCCGGAGGCGAAATACGACCGTGCGCGGATCGGGGGTCTCGATCCTCGCAATATTCCCGTAGGTTGAGCGGTGCGGGGAGCGGTTCTTCGGATCGAGGATCCAGCCGAAAGTGTACCGGACGTCCGCGGAGGTGACCTCCCGCCCGTCGTGGAAACGGGCGCCTTGGCGCAGATGGAAGACGATCTCCGTGGGCGATCGTTCCTCCCAGCTTTCCGCAAGGTCTGGAACGGGGTTTCCCGCCGGATCCCGCTTGATCAGGAAGGCGTGGGTCATCTGGAGGACCTGCTCGCCGTAGGCGTCGGTGGCCAGCCGGGGGTCGATGCTGGAGGGTGCCCCGGGAAGGGCGATGACGAGCGTCCCCTCCTCCACCGGGAGCTTCGGCGCGCATCCGGGGAGGGCGAACGCCGCGAGCAGCAGAACGGCGAAGGACATGCGCGGGAAATCCCTCACGCGCCCATCGTAGCACGCGGCGCCCGGAGTTGTTCTTGTTCTGCGCCCTCCCCGTGGTTTAAAATAGCCGGATGCACATCATCCTGCTGAAGGTTACGACCCTCTTCTACCTGGTCGGCGCCCTCCTCTATCTGTATTACATCATCACGCTCCAGGAGAGGGGAGCGCGCCTGGGGAGGATGTTCCTCCTCGTCGGGGGCATCCTCCACGCGGTCGGATTCGTTGCGAGATACGTCGTGGCGGGCTACACCCCGATCACCAATCTCTTCGAGTCCCTGTCGTTTTTCGCGTTGGCGATCGTGGCGGTGTTCCTGGTCACCGAGCTGCGCTACAAATTGCGCATCCTGGGATCCTTCATCGCTCCGCTGGCGTTCGTGTTCAGCGTCTTCGCCGCCTTCCAGTCGGGGGATGTCGCCCGGCTTGCGCCCGCGCTCAACTCCTACTGGCTCCCGATCCACGTCATGCTGCTTTTCGTCGGCGACGCGGTGTTCGCCGTGGCCTTCGGCGCCGGGATCATGTACCTCCTCCAGGAGAAGGAGGTCAAGCGGAAGCGGCTGGGGGCGATCTTCAAGCGCCTGCCCTCCCTCGACGTGCTCGACGAGGTCAACTACAGGTGCCTGACGGTCGGGTTCCCCCTGCTGACGCTGGGGATCATCACCGGCTCCATCTGGGCCGAATACGCCTGGGGATCGTACTGGAGCTGGGACCCGAAGGAGACGTGGTCCCTCATCACGTGGTTCCTCTACGCGGCCCTTCTGCACGGGCGCCTGACCGTCGGCTGGCGGGGCCGGAAGGCGGCGATCCTGGCGATCGTCGGATTCTGCGCGGTCCTGTTCACGTTCCTAGGGGTCAACCTCCTTCTGCCGGGACTCCACTCCTACACCAGCCTCTCCGGGTGAGGGAAGGGGCTTCAAGGGCATCCCATGAGCGGAATCGTCATAGTGGGCTTGAATCACCGCTCGGCCCCGGTGGAGGTACGGGAGCGGCTCGCCTTTCCCGCGGACACGATCGGGCACGCGCTGCGGGGGCTGGTGGAGCGCGAGGATATCGTCGAGGGAGTCATCCTCTCCACCTGCAACCGGGTCGAGGTATGCGTGCTGGCCGGCGCGCCCTACCAGGGGGCTGCGGCCGTCAAGGAGTTCCTGTCCGCCTACCACGGCATGCCGAAGGAGGAGCTGAACGGCTACCTCTATCACCACCAGGGGGAAGAGGCGGTGAAGCACCTTTTCCGGGTGTCTTCCAGCCTCGACTCGATGGTCCTGGGGGAGCCGCAGATCCTGGGGCAGGTCAAGGACGCCTACGGGTACGCCGCGGAGTTCCGCACGATCGGCCCGATCCTCGACAAGTTCTACACCAAGGCCTTCTCCGTGGCCAAGCGGGTCCGCACGGAAACGAAGGTCGCAAGCTCCGCCGTCTCGGTGTCCTATGCCGCAGTGGAGCTCGCGAAGAAGATCTTCGGGAGCCTCAAGGACAAGACGGTCCTCCTGATCGGGGCGGGGGAGATGTGCGAGCTGGCCGCGCGCCACCTCCTCTCCGCAGGGGTCAAGGGGATCCTGGTGACGAACCGGACCTTCGAGCGGGCCGTCAAGCTCGCCGAGGAGTTCGACGGGATGCCGGTCCGCTTCGATGAATTGCAGTCCCACCTCAAGATGGCGGACATCATCCTTTCATCGACCGGCGCCCCCCACTTCATCCTGAAGAAGCAGGAAGTCGAGGAAGTCCTCCGGATCCGGAAGAACCGCCCGATGTTCTTCATCGACATGGCGGTGCCCAGGGACATCGACCCGGACGCCAACCAGATCGACAACGTTTACGTATACGACATCGACGACCTGAACAACGTGATCGAGACGAACCTCGAGGAGCGCCAGAAGGAGGCGGCCCGGGCGGAGGAGATCGTCGCCTCCGAAGTGCAGAGCTTCTTCCGGTGGCTCGAGGCCCAGCAGGTCACTCCGACCATCGTGATGCTGCGGAAGAAGTTCGAGGAGATCAAGAACGCCGAGGTGGCCAAGGCGATCGCGGTCCTGGGATCCGAGGATCCGAAGACGAAGAAGGTGGTGGAGTCGATGGCCTCCGCGATCCTGAACAAGGTCCTGCATCCGCCGATCGCGGCGCTCAAAAAGGACGTCGACGGGCGGGACGTGACGGAGCTGGTGGCTACGGTCCGCGAGCTGTTCGACCTTCCGGAGAACGGCGGACAGTCGCCTCCGGCCGCGGATGCGGGGAACGTGAAAGAGGGAGGGGAGATTGGGTAGGAACGGGGTCCTTCGTCTCGGCAGCCGTGGAAGCAAGCTCGCCCTGTGGCAGGCCGAGTTCGTGCAGTTCGAGGTGGAGCGCGCGTCCGCCCGGAAGGTGGAGATCGAAAGGATCAAGACCACGGGCGACATGATCCTCGACGTCCCCCTTTCCCGTGTGGGCGGCAAGGGGCTCTTCGTCAAGGAGATCGAGGAGGCGCTGCTCTCCGGGCGCATCGACCTCGCGGTCCACTCCATGAAGGACGTCCCGACGGACCTCCCCCCGGAGCTCGAGATCGCCGCCATCACGAAGCGCGAGGATCCGCGGGATGCGTTCCTCTCCGACAAGGTGAAGCGGTTCGAGGACCTTCCGGAGGGGGCGCGGGTGGGGACGAGCTCGCTGCGGCGGCAGACCCAGCTGTTGAGTCTCCGTCCGGACCTGGTCGTCCTCGACAACCGGGGGAACCTGGACACCCGGATCCGGAAGATGCAGGAAGGGAAGTTCGACGCGATCATCCTCGCGGCGGCCGGATTGCGGCGGCTGGGCTGGGAGCAAAGGATCACGCAGGTCCTTTCCGAGGAGGTATCCCTCCCCGCCATCGGGCAGGGCGCGCTGGGAATCGAGATCCGGAGGGACGATGCGGAGACCCGGGATGCCGTCACGTTCCTCGACGACCGGAACACCTCGTTCGCCGTCCGCGCGGAGCGCGGGTTCCTGAAGCGGCTCGAAGGGGGCTGCCAGGTGCCGATCGCCGCGTACGGGCGCACCGACGGGGACGCCCTTTTCTTGCGGGGACTGGTGGGCCGCCCCAACGGGCCGGAGATCGTCCGGGGGAGCCCGCACGGGACCGTGGCCGACCCCGACGCGCTCGGAGTTGCCCTGGCGG
>JBLNEU010000398.1:0-4284 GCA_050263015.1 Deltaproteobacteria bacterium
CGTCGAAATCACCCTCTGCCCCTAAGGAGAATCGGTCGCCCCCGGACTACCGAAGGGACTTCTTGCCGGACGTTTCCCACCAGTTCCGCCATTGTGCCGGATCCTCCCTCCAGTCCTTGCCCGTGATGCTCCGCAACGCGCGTGAAGCCCGCTCGCGGACGCGAACGTCCGGGTCGGAGAGGACGGAAATCAACGGCTCCACGGCGCGGAGGTTTCGCGTCGCCGCCAGGCAATCCGCGGCGCGCCTCCGGACAGACGTTTCCGGGTCCCGCAGCGCGCCGACCAGCAGGTCGAAGGCGCGCGAATCCCGCGCGTTCGTCAACGCCAGGAGGGCTCCCTCCCGGAAGTCGGGATCTTCCGACTTTGCAAGCTCCAGGAGGCGGCGCGTCACGTTGTCGTTTCCCATCCGGACAAGGACGAAACCCGCCGTATCCCGTATCCCCTCGTTCCTGTCCTTCAGCATGGCGAGGAGCGCTTCCACCACGCGGGGGTCCTTGTAGGCGCCGAGCGCCAGGACGGTGTTATAGCGGCAAACGTTGTCCCCGTCGCCCAACGCCGCGATGAGCGGAGCCACCGCGCGCGGGTCCTTGAGGGAGCCCAGGGATGTCGCGGCGGTCATGCGGTAATTCGAGCTGTTGTGGTTCAGGGCGGCGACGAGCGGATCCAGCGCCCTCGGGTCACCGGTGCTCCCGATGCTCCTCAAGACGGTCAGCCGAACGCTTTCGTGCGGATCGTTCAGCGAGCTCATCAGCGTCTCGAAGACGCGGGGATCCTTGACCTTCGGGAGCGTGCGCAGCGCGAGAAGCCGGTATCCAAGATCGTGGTCCCGGCTTGCGACGATCAGGAGATCCGCCACGCGGGGATCCGGGATGCCCGCGACAGCGTCGGCGGCGACCTCGTAGACGATCGAATTCCGATCCTTCATCGCCAGGAACAGCGGATCGATGGCCCGGGAATCCTTCGTCGCTCCCAACGCCTTGGCCGACGACTTGCGGACATCGGGGCTCGGGTCCCGCAACGCCTCGGCAAGGACTTCGAACCGGCCCGGGTGCTGCGACCGTGCGAGAAGATCGCCCGCGGCATCCCGAACGG
Source organism: Deltaproteobacteria bacterium (assembly GCA_050263015.1). Classification (GTDB taxonomy): domain Bacteria; phylum Desulfobacterota; class Deferrimicrobia; order Deferrimicrobiales; family Deferrimicrobiaceae; genus JBLMWX01. The sequence continues at coordinate 1,093 of JBLNEU010000398.1, forward strand.
AAGCGTGGCGGTCCCTCAACCCGAGGGCGAGGTGCTCGGTCAGGCGGGGGTCCTGGATTTCCGCGAGCGCCATCACGGCGGACTTGCGAACGTCCGGCTCCTTGTCCGCGAGGGCGGCGGAAAGGGATTCGGCCGCGCCGGGATCCTTGATCCTCCGCAGCGCTTCGACGGCCGCCTTTCGAACCCCCGCGTGATCGTCGCGGACGGCCGCGCCAAGCGGCCCGACGGCTTCCGGGATTCTGCTCTCGCCGAGTCCTTGGGCTGCGGCGATCCTTGTGGCGGGGTCGGCCTCCGAAAGGAGAGCGATCAGCCGCTTCCCCTTCTCCGGGTCCCGAATTCCCGCCAACGCGGAAGCGACGCGCTGCCGGGCCCCCGGCTCGCCGGTCTTCATCCCCTCCAGCAGCGGCCCGAGCTTGCGGGATTCCGGCACCCGGGTCAATACATTGAAGGCCTGGCTATTGACTTGCCAACGCTTGTCCTTCAGGGCGCCGACGAGCGCGGAGACGGCGCGTGGATCGTCGACTGTCCCGAGGGCCGTGAGAACCGAGACGTCGCCATCCCGGTACGCCTCGAGGAGCGTCTCCGCCGCCCGCGGATCGCCCGTTTCGGCAAGCGACCACGCGGCCGCGCCGTGGAGGGACGCGTCCTTCCCCTTGAACACGACGATCAGCGCATCGACCGCCCGCGGATCCTTGAACTTCCCCAAGGCCCGGATCGCCCCACCGTGTCGCCCTGACGTATCGCCGGTTGGTTCCCGCGGATCCTTCAGGACGGCCGCCAGCGCATCGATCGCCCCGGGATCTCCGATCTTCCCGAGCGCCTCCGCCGACGCCGCGGCCAGGCCGGGGTACGGGTCGCCCAGCAGCCCGATCAGGGCGGGCACCGCCCGCGGGTCGCGGGAATCCGCGAGGCCCAGGACGGCCGCCGTCCGGACGAGCGGACTGCCGTCGTTCAATGCGCCGATCAAGGCCTCCCTGGCGGGCGGCTCCGGGATCCCTTCCAACGTATGCGCCGCCACAAGCCGGAGGTATACGCTGTCGTCCTTCAAGCAGGCGGCGAGGGGACCGACCGCATACGGCTCACGGACTTTCTCCAGCGCCTTGAACACGATCTTGTTGACCGGCTCCTCGAATACGAACGTCATGGCCAGGATCTCCGCCTGATCGGGGACCTTTCCCAGTTCCCGGACCTTCGCGACGAAGGCGGCGGCGAGGGGGATCCTGCCTTTGAGGATCCCGAGAAGCGCCTCCACGGCGCGGGGATCCCGAAGGGCGACGAGGGCTCCTGCCGTCGCCTCCAGAAAACCTTTGCTGATCGAGCGGCGCCGCGCCTCCTCGGGGTCTCCTCCACCTGAAAAGTCCCAAAGCCACGAACCTTGCCTGGCCGCTTCTTCCCGGAAGCCCGACGCGAGAGGGGCAATGGCCCTTGTGTCTCCCAGTTCCCCGAGTCGCCGGGCAGCCTCGTTCCGGACGATCCATTTCTCGTCGTTGAGCGCTTCCGCCAGGATTTCGAAGGAGCGCGGATCCTTCCGCGCGGCGAGGGCGGCGAGCGCGTTGTTGCGGACGCCCCACTCCGGGTCTTTGACGGACCTCAGGAGGACTTCCGAAGTTCGAGGCCCCGGGATCATCCCCAACGCGTAGGCGGCGCGGACGCGGACACGCGGATTGACGCTCTCCATGGCGCGGACCAGCGGTTCCATGGAAGGAAGGCCGATCTTCCCGAGCGCCTCGGCGGCCTTGTACCCCACCCGGGGGAGATCGGACAGCTGGATTCCCCGCGGCTTGCCCTCGCCGTGTATCTCCCCGGGAAGAACGTCGGCTTCGCCAAGGATCTCGATCAGGAAAGGGATGGCCGGGGCGGCCCGGCTTCCCATTTCTCCCAGGCGCGCCGCCGCTTCGGCCTTCCTGTGTTGATCCGACGACGACAGCTCCGCAATCGCGGCCCGAACGTCGGACGGCATATCGGGAGGAACGATCTCCGCGGCCGCGACCATCTGGCAGAGCGCCGTCGCCGCGAAGACGACGAGGACGATGAGCGAAGCGGGGGAAACCCGGGGGAGTCGGTGCCGGTTCATCCCTTGCCCCCGCATTCCGTCGCGGACCCCGCGACGCCGGGCAGGCTCACTCCAGCGAGCCCATGGCCGCGCTCTCCCGCATCGGGGAGGCGGACGAAGGGCTCGCGCATATTCTACTTCACGGAAGCCGATACCCGCGGAGGAAATACGTTGGCAGGGGCACCCCTGAGGCATGGCGGCTCATCGCCGCGTTCTCGAATCTCCAGCATGCTTCCCGAGCCATGATGCAACTAGGCCGCCGGCGGAACCCCGCAAGCGGCCCTGTGGTATCAATGACATCACAGGCTGGACGAATCGGGGCACCGGCCGGAATGATGCCATCTTCCCCGAACGAAGCGCTTCTCAAGGTGCATCCAAAGTGATACACTTCTCCTGAACGGAGGAAAAGTCGATGCCTGCCAGAAATCCGAGGGTCAACGTGGTCCTCGAAAAACCGTTGTTCGATGCGGTCGGTCACCTTGCAGCGGAGGAAGGCGTATCGCTTTCGACCGTGGTGCGGGACCTCGTCAAAGAAGCGATCGAGATCAGGGAGGACGTCGACCTCGGTCGGCTTGCGGATATGCGCGCGAGGACTCTGAAGCGTTCCCGGGCGTTCTCGCACAAAGATACCTGGGGATAGCGTGGCGTTTACCGTCCGGTATCACCCCGACGTCAAAAACGACGATCTCCCTTTGATCAACCCGAGGATGCGGAAGCGCATCCGAAAAGCGATCGAGACCCGGCTGACGACAGCGCCCCAGGATTACGGAATTCCGCTGAGAAAGAATCTCGGAGGACACTGGAAGTTGCGGGTAGGAGATTATCGCGTCGTGTTCAAGATCGAGGGGGAGATCGTTTACGTCCTCGCCATTCGCCATCGGAAGAATATCTACGAAGACGTACCCACCCGAATCAAATAAAAACGGACAGCGCGCCCCGAGGCACGCTCTCCGGGACTTTGCTCGCTCCCCGAGTTGGCCACACTACGAATGTTAGTAGCGCGACCCACCCGGGCCACCCCGAATTAACCTCAAGCGAATCAGCGAGTTACGAAGCCATAAACGATGGCGCGTCCGGCTCTACGAACCCGTCTCGCGCCGTGGGACCCGAGATCTGGTTCCGAATCGTCCACTCGGCCG
>JBLNEU010000399.1:0-5869 GCA_050263015.1 Deltaproteobacteria bacterium
GAAGGAGGCCGGGATCGTCTACTACACGGCCCAGTTCTTCAAATACCTCACCATCGGCACGATGCTCGCCCTCATCGCGCACATCTTCCTGGACATGTACGGGCGCACCCGTAGGCTCCGCGGGGAGAAGTGACGGGAAGTCCCCGAGGGGCGTCGCCGGTTCCGTCGAAAACCCGAATCACAGAAAAGCGGGAGTGAACGCATGTCGTCGAACGAAACGAAGCAGCCAAAAGACAGCCAGCTGGAGCGCGAGATCGACGCGGCCGTCTCCGAGGAGACCGCCGGTCTCCGCCGGGGAACGGGCGCCGCGGGCGCGCGATGCGCCGATGCGGCCGCCCGCCCGCGGAGCTGGCGTCACTTCTCCCCGCGGAGCCTCCGGGTGCGCCCGTACATGTCCAGGAAGATGTGCGCGATGAGGGCGAGCATCGTGCCGATGGTGAGGTATTTGAAGAACTGGGCCGTGTAGTAGACGATCCCGGCCTCCTTCTTCTTGGCGTCGACGTGCATCTTCCCGACGGCGAAGTTGGGGTTCGCTCCCGGGTGGCACTTCCCGCACGTCTTCGGGACGTTCTTCGGGTTGACCATGGACAGCGGGTCGTCCGCGGGCCGGATGTCGTGGGTCCCGTGGCAGGAGGCGCAGTTCGCCACCGTCCGGGACCCGAACTTGCTGGCGACGCCGTGGAACGACTCCTTGTAGGTCTCCACCTGCTCCGTCTCGATCCCGAACTTCCCCATGATCGAGATCGACGCGTGGCACTTCGAGCACTGGTCGGCCACGTGGGTGGCGTACACCGTCGACTTCGGATCGGTGTGGCCCAGGATCCTGTGCTCCCCGTGGCACCCCGTGCAGGAGGGGGCCTCGCCGATCCCCTTGCCGAGCGCGACGCCGTGGATCGACGTCTTGTACTGCGCGTAGATCTCGATGTGGCAGCGGCCGCACGTCTCGGCGACCTTGAACCGCGAGACCGCGGCCTCGGCGTCCTTGGCCTTCCGGATCGCGTGGCTGCCGTGGCAGTCCTGGCACAGGGGTGCCTTCGCGTTCCCGGCGGCGATCGCCCTGCCGTGCACCGACGCGAAATATTCGAGGTACGCGTCGGACTGGGGGGCGCCCTCGGCGTTCCCCTTGTAGTGGCAATGGGTGCACGCGACCCGCTTCGGGCGCTCCCGGTGAGGAATCTCGGAAACGTCGAAGTGGCAGTCGACGCACGACTTCTTCTCGTGGACGGATCCCTTCATCGTGTCGGCGGTGACGAAGAGCTCGCGCACCCTGCCGTCGACGAGGATCTTGCGGAACTCGGGCTTGCCGTGGCAGAGGGTGCACTTCTCGAGCGAGATGCGCGCCTCGGCGGGCGTCCGGATCCCCTGGGCGGCGATCCCCAGGGCGACGAGGATCAATGCTCCGAAAAACTTCCCCCTCATAGAACCCCTTCTCCTTTGAGTTTGTCGTACTCGCCGGGGTGCTCCTCCCTCAGCCACTCCGCGTCCACCTTGCCCGTGAGCCAGGCGCCGTTCATCGGGAAGACGGACGGATGCAGGTGCACGATGTAGAGATGCCAGAACAGCAGGATGACGAAGGCCAGAAGGCCCTGGTAGCCGTGGATGACGAGCGTGAGGTCGAGGACGAACTTCGGGAGGAGCTTCATCGAGAACGTCTCCGCCCAGAGGATGATCCCCGTCACCGAGACGAGGAGGATCCCGATCGTCGCCCCCCAGTACTGGAACTTCTCCTTGTACCCGTACTTTCCGAACCGGGGATATTCCTTCTCCATCCCGAGGTTGTACCGGAGAGCCTGGAGGAAGTCGTGGAAATCGCGCTTCCTCAGGAAGAACAGGTCGAGCTCCCGCTTCCCTTCCCTCGAGAAGAGCATGTAGAAGGCGTGGTAGACGAGCTGGGCCATGAGGACCACCGCGGCGGTCCGGTGGAAGATCCCCCGGTTGATGACGCCGCCCTCGAGGCGGATGAGGAACTGCCCCACCCAGCTCTCGTGGTACATGAGCGCGAATCCGGTCAGGGCCAGCACGAGAAGCGAGATCATCAGCAGGGCGTGCTGGACCCGGAACAGGAACGACATCCTTTCGACGTAGACGCGATCGGCCGTTGCGCCGCTTGCCGTGCTCACTCGGTCTTGCCTCCTTCCCCGGTCCTCCCGGCGCGCTTCCGCCTCATCCTCCCCAGAAGATCCATCCCCACGTGGAGGACGAACAGGAGCACGAGGACGCCGATGAAGATCGTGTAGAACACGCGGACGGCGAACACGCCGATCGCCTTCTGGGGGGTCGCCTCGACGTGGACGATCCCCTTGGCGAAGTTGGGGCCCGCGTTCGGGTGGCACTTCCCGCACGTCTTCGGCAGGTTCGCCTTGTTGACGGGCGACGCCGGGTCCGACGACGGCAGGACATCGTGGAACCCGTGGCACGACGCGCAGTTGGCCGCCTTCGTCATCCCGTACTCGACCGCGACGCCGTGGAACGAATCCATGTAGGTCGACAGGCGCTTCTTCGGAAGGGCATACCGGGACTCGATCGCGATGTTCTCGTGGCACCCCGAGCACGTCTTCGGGATGTTCCGGGCGTTGACCGACGACGAGGGGTCGGTGATCTTGGTGATGGTGTGCTCCCCGTGGCAGTCCGTGCAGACCGGCGACTCGGCGATCCCCGCGCGCATTCCCTTGCCGTGCACGCTCCGCTCGTACTGGTCGAGGATCCCGGAGTGGCACTTCCCGCACAGCGTGGGGATGCTCTGGCGGTGGGTGGCCGACCGGGGCTGGTCCCCCGGCAGGATCGCGTGGTTGCCGTGGCAGTCCGGGCAGACCGCCGAGCCGAGGAGGCCGGACTTGCGCGAGGCCATCCCGTGGACGCCCTGCTCGTACGCCTCCATGACCTGCTGGCCCGGCAGCTTGTACTTCTCCTCGGTCGCCCGGTCCATGTGGCACTTGAGGCACACGGCCACGATGTTCAGCCGGAAGGTGCGGGACTTCGGATCCTTCGACTTCAGGATGTCGTGCTTTCCGTGGCAGTCGGCGCACCCGGCGACGTCCGTGGCCCCCGCGGCGCGGTCCTTGCCGTGGGTGCTTCCCGCGTACGACTTCGCGGCGTCCGCGTGGCACTTGCCGCACGACACCGGCGCGAGCTTGCCGTGGGACGCCTTCGCGTCCGCGTGGCACGTCGTGCACGTTCCCCTCCCGTGGACCGAGGCCCGGTACGCATTCTCGTCCACGAAGAGGGACAGCGTCTTGCCGTCGGGCAGCGTCGTCTCGATCGTCGCGTCGCCGTGGCATTCCAGGCATTCCTTCACGCCGGGGCCCGCCGCGGCGGCCGGGCCGGGCGCCGACAGGCCCGCCGCGGCGAGCATGGCCGCGGCGAGGAGCGATAGTGGCGGTTTCATCATTCCTCCGCAGGATTCGGTTTCAGGGTCGATCCCCTGGCCGGGGCCGCGGACCCGCTCTTCTCCGCGCGCTCCCGCGCCTCGATCTCCTCGAGCTCCAGGGGATGCTCGTGCTCCATGTGGTGGCGGGAAAGCTTCCCGTCGATCCACGTGAACGACATCGGGGCGAATTCCGGGTTCACGATCACATAGTAAAGGTGCCACACGATGATGGCCAGCGTGGCCAGAATCGCCTCATAGTAATGGATGATCGTCGCCACGTCGAGCCCCCACATGGGAATGTGCCGGAGCGCCTCGTCCTGGAACCACAGGAGGAAGCCGGTGACGACCATCACGATGGACCCCCACACGAGGGCGAGGTACTCGGCCTTCTCGACGTAGCTGAACCGGCCGAATTTCGGCATGTGGTCGGACAGCCCGGCGTAATACCGCATCATCCCGACGATGTCCTTGGCGTCCTGGATCCGCGGCATCATCCGGACGAGGTGATCGCGCCCGCGCTCCGTGAACGCCGCGTAGAACATGTGGTAGAAACAGGTGGCGATCATGAGGATCGCCGCCACGCGGTGCCCCGCGCCGCGCAGGGCGACGTTCGCGGCGTCCGAGGCGAACGGGATCGACCACTTGTACTTGAGCGCGAATCCCGTGATGACCAGCGCGAAGAAGGTCGTGAGCGTCAGGATGTGCTGCAGCCGCTCCGACTGGTTCAGCCGCTCGTAGCCCGGCGTTTCCCACTCCCGGCGCTTCCTGTATATAGCGGCCATCTTCTTGAAATAGTCGGCCGCGTTGTGGACGACCATCCCGCCGATGACCGCGACGATCATCCAGATGTAGAACTTCTCAACCCAGTACTTGATGACCCCCCCGGTGCCGCCGACGCCCACGTGGATGTTGCCGCTGGCGAAATTCGCCGTGGCGCCGGGGTGGCACTTGGCCTGGCCGCAGGTGAGCGGCAGGTTCTTCGCGTTGACCGTGGACCGGGGGTCCGCCGACGGGAAGATCGAGTGGGTCCCGTGGCAGGAGGAGCAGTTCGCGACCGTCTTGTCCCCCAGCCGCTGCGACAGGCCGTGAAAACTCTGCTCGTACCCCTTCACCTTGCCGACCTCGATGCCGTACCGGGCGGCAAGCTTCTCGGCGGCGTGGCACGAAGCGCACGTCTTGCGGGACACCGACGCGAACGATACCGGGGACCCGGGCTCCTCGGAACGCTGGATGTCGTGCTCCCCGTGGCAGTCGGCGCAGCCGGGGGCGTCGGGAACGCCCCGGTAGAAGGCGGTCCCGTGCACGCTGTCCCGGAAGACCGCGAGGACGCCGAAGTGGCACTTCCCGCACGTCTCGGGGACGTTCATCCTCGCGACCGGCGACGACGGGTCGAGCGCGTCCTTCAGGTCGTGCGCGCCGTGGCAGTCGGCGCAGTTGGCGGACTTGTTGAGCCCCTTCTCGACGATCGCCCGGTTGTGGATGCTTTTCTCGTACATGCGCGCGGCGCCGGGGATGGCGATGCCTCCCCGCGCCGCCACCTTTTCGCTCGCGTGGCACCGGGTGCACGTGGCGGCGAGGTTGCGGAAGTAGACGGGCGAGGAAGACAACGTCGACTTCGGTATCGCGTGGGCGCCGTGGCAGTCCGAGCAGCGGGGAGCGTCGATCCCGGTGTGCTTCTTCCTCACGACCAGGTGCCGGCTCTTCGCGAAGACCGCCGCCACCTCGGAGTGGCACCCGGAGCAGTCGACGGGCGCGAGACGCGCCAGGTGCGGCAGGCCGGAGATGTCGGCGTGGCAGTCGGTGCACGACAGGTCGGCGTGGACAGACCCTTTGTATTTCCCGGCGTCCACGAAGAGGGAAATGTCGGGGAAAGGCCCGATATCGCGCTGGACCTTCGCGGGGCCGCCCGCCTTGACGTTGGACGCCTTCTCGTCCCCGGACCACGACGTGATCCCGTCGTCCCCGTGGCAGTCGAAGCACTGTCCGTTGTCGAGAGCCCAGACGACGGCGGGGGCGGCCGTCAGGGCGAGGAGTCCGATCGCGATCGTCGTCACGACGAGGTGACGCCCCCGGGAAAAGGGAATCATGCGCGCATCCTTCCTGTTGGAAGATTCAACGTTGGCCGATTCACTGCACGCCCGCCAATTGCGATCCGTTATGAAATTTGTCGACTGTATACATACAGCATCGACAGGCGAGAATCAAGCCGAAATTTGGCGCCCGGGAGCCCCTCGACGGCGTCGATGTAACATTTCTCTACGGAATTTTTCAACGCCGTGCGGGCCAGCGGCGAAACCGGCCGTTCCCCCTGCCCGGCGGCCGCTTCGGCGGGTCGATCGGCGCAGGGGCCGGCGCGGCTCTCCCGGCCCGGCAAACGAGCCCCCGCTCCGCATGAAGCCGACGGCCCGGATGACGATCCGCGACGCCCGGCGGGATGCCGCCGAGGCGCGCCGCCGGCGGGAGCGCGCCCGACACGGCGTTTTATCGGGCCTGAACGCGTTC
>JBLNEU010000400.1:0-8314 GCA_050263015.1 Deltaproteobacteria bacterium
GCGAATATCAGGAAAGACCCGTTCGCGACGGCCTCCACCACGTCCTTCTTGAGCATGAGGTTCCGGACGTTCCGCTCCGGAATGACCACCCCCTGCGTCCCGGTCAGGCCCCGCAGGCGGCAAAGATCGAAGAACCCCTCGATCTTCTCGTTGACGCCGCCGACGGGCTGCACGTTCCCGTTCTGGTCCATGGAACCGGTGACCGCCACGGATTGCCGGACCGGGACTCCCGCGACGGCGGAGAGAAGGGAGTACAGCTCGGCGCACGTCGCGCTATCCCCCTCGATCATCCCGTAGAGCTGCTCGAAGGCGATCGACGCCGTGAGGCTGATGGGCCGCTTCCCGGCGAACGTCCCGCCGAGGTAGCTCGCGAGGATCAGCACCGCCTTCTCATGGATCTTCCCGGAGAGCTTCGTCTCGCGCTCGATGTTGACCACCCCCGCCTTGCCCGCGCAGACGGACGTCGTGATGCGGGACGGCTTTCCGAACGCATAGTCCCCGAGGTCGAGAACCGCAAGCCCGTTGACCTGCCCGGTCCTTTCCCCCGAGGTCTCGACGATGAGCGTCCCCTCAGCCATGACCTCCCGGTGCCGGTCCTCGATCATGCTGTGGCGGTAGACTCTCTCGTTCCACGCCTTCTCCACGCTGACGCCGGACACGACGCCCGCGCCCGCCTTCAGGGCCCAGTAGTGCGATTCCCGGATGAGGTTGGCGATGTCGCTGAACTTCGACGAAAGCTTCTCCTGGTGCTCGGCGAGGCGCGACGCGAACTCGACGATCTTCCCGACCCCCGCCGGATCGAAGGGAAGCAGCCCCTCCTCACGCGCTTTCGTCGCCACGAACCCGGCGTACCGCCGGATGTTCTCCCCGGTGCGGTCGACCCTGTTGTCGAAGTCGGCCTTGACCTTGAACAGCTCCCGGTACTCCTCGTCCCAGTTGTAGAGGATGTAGTAGATCTCGGGATTTCCGATCACGATCACCTTGACGTCGAGGGGGATCGGCTCTGGCTTCATCGTCACCGTCGAAACGAGGCGGTACTGCTCCCAGACGTCCTCGATGCGCACCTCGCCGTTCTTGATCGCCCGCTTGAGGGCATCGTAGGAGAAGAGGTTCCGCAGCAGGTCCAGGGCGTTGATCACGAGGTACCCGCCGTTCGCCTTGTGGAGCGAGCCGGCCTTGATCATCGTGAAGTCGGTCAGCGCCGCACCCATCTGGAACCTGTGCTGGATCCGTCCGAACAGGTTGTAATAGGTCGGGTTGCTCTCGAAGACGCAGGGGCTCCCGGTGTGCGCCCCGTTGTCGACGATCGCGTTGACCGCGTACCGGGTGAAATCCGGCTCGTGCCGCGCAAGCTTGAGGAAGGGGACGGCGGGAGTCTCCGCGTCCTCCGGCGACGCCTTGAAGTCGCCGATGTTCCCGAGAACGTCCTCGCGGACGGCGTCCAGGTACGCCGACAGCTTCGCGTTTCCCGGGTACTTTCCCCGGATCTCCTCCACGTGGAACCTGAGGACCGAGAGGGCCGCGGTCCTCTCGAGTTCCGCAAGCCGCTCCTTGGTCGCCTTGTCCTCCTTCTTCAGCGTCCGCATCACGTCGTCGAGCTTTTCCTGGATGATCTTCCCGTTCTCGCGGATCGCGGTCTTCCTCTCGTCGGCCAGCGACTTGAACGACTCCTCCGTGAGCGGCTCTCCGGCATCGTCGAGCGCCACGAGGTTGAACTCGCCCATCGCCGCCCGGATGTTGAACCCCTTCGCCTCCGCCTCGCCCTCGAGACCCGCGAAGAGCTCCTTCTGGCGTTTCTGGAACTCCTCGATGATGCCGCCCCGCTCCTTCTTGTACTCCTTGGAATCGAGGATCTTCGGGATCTCGACCTTGAGGGTCGAAAGAAGCTCCGCCATGTCCTTCTGGAATTCGCTCCCCTCCCCCGGAGCGAGTGAAATCGCGGTCGGTTCGGCGGGGTCCCGGAAGTTGTTCACGTAGCACCAGTCGCGCGGGACTTCTTCCCCTTCCGCCTTCTTCAGGATGAAGGAGCGGACGGCCGAAGTCTTTCCCGTGCCGGCGTCGCCCAGGACGTAGATGTTGAACCCGGCGCTCGGCATGTTGAGACCGAAGTCGATGGAGTCCAGGGCCCGCCCCTGCCCGATCATGGCGTCGAGCGACGGAACCTCCGCGGTTGTCCGGAAGCCGAAGAGGCGCGTGTCGCACGATTTGCGGAGATCACCGGCCGCGAGGATTCGTCCCATCGCCCTTCAGCTCCTGGATTTCTTTTCTTCGAGCCGCGCTTTCAGCACGTCGCCCAGCGAACCGGTGGAACGCCGCTCCTCCGCCGCGTAGCGTCGATAATCGACCTCTTCGTCCGGACCCTCGTCGCCGGAATCCGCGCCCGCCAGCGCCAGCGCGATCCGCTTCCGGTCCGGGTCGACCGCCTCGACCGTGACGTCGACGGCCTGTCCGACCCGCACGGCCTCGCCCGGGTGCCTGATCCTCTTCCCTCCCCCGAGCCGGGACACGTGGAGCAGGCCGTCGATCCCCGGGGCCAGCGCCACGAACGCGCCGTAGGCGGTCAACCGCACGACGGTTCCCGGGTGCCGCGACTTCGGCGGGAACGACTCCGCGACCCCCTGCCACGGGTCCGCGAGCGTCTTCCTGACGCTCAGGGTCAGCCGCTCCTTCGCCCAGTCCGCCTTGATGACGACGGCCTCCACCTCCTGCCCGACGGCGAAGGCGCCCCGAGCGTCGTCGACGCGCGCCCACCCGATCTCCGACGCGGGGATCAGCCCCTCGATGCCGCCGACGTCCACGAAGGCGCCGAAATCGCGAACCGACGTGACCTTGCCCCGCACCGTCATCCCTTCCCTCATTCCAGCCTTCAGGGCTTCCAGTTCCTCGCGACGCTTTTCCTCGAGGATCGCCCTGTTGGACAGGACGATGTTGCGCCCCCTTTCCTTGTACTCGGTGATCCTGAAGGGAAGCCTTTTCCCCACGAAATCGTCCTGTTCCCTGGCCCGCTGCAATCCCATCTGGGAGAAGGGGCAGAAGGCCCGGACGGCTCCGCCGATCTTCACTTCGTACCCGCCCTTCACTTCGCGCTCGACGTGCCCCTCCACCGGGATGCCGTTCCGCCACGCGTCCTCGAGCTGCGTGTGCGCCGCCGCCCCCCCGCCGATCCGCGTGGTGAACCGGAGTTCGCTGCCCTGCGTGCCCGTGAAGTAAGCCTGGACGGTATCTCCCTCCTTCACCGCCGTCAGGCCGTCCGGACCGGCCAGCTCCTTCCGGTCCAGGCACCCTTCTCCCTTGCGTCCCAGGTCGAGGAACACCCAGTCGGCGGTGATCTTGACGACCGTCGCCGTCACCTTCTGCCCCGGCGCAAGTTTCCCGGTCGTCACGAAACTCTCTTCGAAGAGCTCCGCAAAGCTCTTTTCGTCCCCGCTCCCGGGCGTCCTGCCCCCGTCACGCTCCATGCGTTCCTGTCCCTCCTTCGGCTCCTTGCCGGAAATCCGCCCCTTAGTTTTAACATTCCGGGAGTCCGCCCGGAAGGGAATCGTGCGTCCGACGGCGGGAACCGCACCGGCGGAACGGCGGAAAAAGGAGAGGCCGGTCTCGAGGGACCGGCCTCTCCCCGCCGCACGCTTCCGTCGCGGACGATTACTCGTAGACCCCCGCGCCCGCGAACTGTGCCTTCCCGGGCACGCGGTAGATGTAGGTCACTTTCTTTCTCGGCTTCGGGTCGCCGGGGTTCTGCCACATGTAGTCGACCCACCCTGCGCCCTTGCCCTTGGCGACCTCGACGAACTCCTTGAAAAGAAACTTCCCCGGATCGCCCTTGTCCTTCTTGTCCAGCACGTTCTGTCCGATGAGCGCCGGGCTCATCGGGTGCGCGAGCATCTTCCCGTCCAGGTCCATCAGGAAGACATAGGTGTCTTTCCAGACGAATTTCCCGTCCTTCTTGTTGATTTCCGCGATCGCCGCGTCGAGCCCCTTGTCGGCGACCATCGCCGCCGCCTCCTTGGTCTTCGCGATGCATTCGTCCTTCGTGCCGCTCTCCGCCAGGACGCCCGCGGCCAGGAAGAGCCCGGCCGCCACGACCAGGATCGCCAATACGGTTCTTCTCATCGCCTTCCTCCTCTCGTTCCCCTTGTTATCCCCTGTCGAAACGTCGACCGTCTCGATGCCTCTTCCCGATCGGTTCGTGTCCGGCCGTCACCTCCTTTCGGCCCGCCGGCGCAACGGGCGCGGCGCAAGCGCCTTCGCGCGGACGAGATCCGGATTCCTGGGTTGTCGGGGATGTTTAACGAGAGCGCGCGTCATGCATCCTGTTCCGGGCAGGATCTGCGTTCGTCTCGGCGACCGGCGATTCCTCGGCTGTCTTATGAGCTTAAGGGAGTTGCCGAAAGTCTGTCAACTCTGCCGCGCGTTTCTGCCGCGCGTTTTCGTGTCGCGTTTCGTTGCCGCGCGTTTCGTGTGTCGCGCTTCGCGCCGCACATCCGGGCCCGCGCCCCAACGGTGCGTCGGGGAACCCGTCGCCGAGGACGAAGCCCGGCGGAAAATGCGGCTCAACGATCCGGCGACTTTTTCAGGACGTCGTCCGCCCATGTCAGCGCCGCGGCAACCGCCGGGAACCCGATCGTGGACGTCAGGAGGATCAGGGCGTGGCGGATCTCCTCCGGCGTCGCTCCCGCATCCAGCGCTCTCCGCGCGTGGCTGTGGACCGACCCCTCCGACCGGATGCCCGCCGCCGCGGCCAGCTGGATCAGCTGGGCGGTCCTTTCGTCGAGAGGTCCGGCCCGTTTCGCCGCGCGGCCGAGCGCTTCGACCGCGTCGATGAATTTCCCGTCGCGTTCCTTGAGCTTCAGGTAGGTCCGCGGCACTTTCCGCACCATGGTCAGTCCCTTCCCGCCGGCGAGGTCACTTGATCCGGAAGTCGACCCGGCTGTCCCGCACCTTCTCCTTTTTTTCCGGAGCGAGCGATTTCGGCTCCACGAGGAAGATCCGCTCGGGCTCGACCTTTTTCGACCCGAGCAGGACCTCCTTGACCGCCTGCGACCGCGCCAGCGCCAGGTCGCGCAGGTCGTCCGCCTTCACCTCGATGTGCGCGAGGATCAGCTTTTCCATCTCGGGATCGGACAGGTCCTTGGCGATCCCGATGAAGTTGCGCGGCTTCGGAAACTTCTCCGCCTTGTAGGCCGCCTTGAGGAATTTCGGGTACTCGGCGGGCGCGACCGTCACGTTGTCGACCGGGACGGACGCCATTCCCCGCGACATCATCTCCTTGAGCTTCTGGGCCCTGAGCTTTCCGAGAAAGAGGGATCGCCGCAGCCCTTCCGGATCCTTCCCCGGGTCGACGTGTCCCTCGATCTCCACCTTGAGCGCCGGCCTTTCGTGGAGCGCCTTGACGAGCGATGACAGCTTCGTCTCCCCCGGGCCGTCGATCCGGAACGATCCCGGGTCGAACTCGAGGTAGCTCAGCTCCTCCCCGCCGCCGAAGAGCGCCCCGAGGAGGGCGAACGGCGACGTCGCGGCCTTCACGAGCAGGTTCACGAGGACCTTGAGGATGATCCGGGCCACGCTGAACTTCGGGTCGTCGATCCGGCCCGACACCGGAACGTCCAGCTCGATCTCGCCGCTGCGGTTCTTGAGGAGGGCGACCGCCAGCGAAACCGGGAGTTTCGTCGCATCGGGGCTCTCGACGCGCTCCCCGAGGGTGAACTGGTCGATGAACACCTTGTTCGCGGCGTCCAGCTTCTTCTTCTCGACGAGGTACCGCAGGGACAGCGTGAGCTTCCCCTTCTGAATGGCGTACCCGAGGTATTTCCCGGCGTACGGGGTCATGGGCGAAAGGTCGATGTCCTTGAAGGCCACCGTGGCGTCCACGAAGAGGTCGCTGCTCAACGGATTGATCTTCCCCGAGATCTCGAGGGGAGCGTCCGACCCGAGCCGGCCCCGCAGGTCGAGGTCCGCCGTGCGGCCCGGTTCCGAGGAGAGTCCGGAGACCCGCCCCCCGATCTCGACCATCGTCGCCGAGAAAGCCGGCCTGATGAATCGGTCGGAGAAGCTCACGGTCCCGCCCTGGAGAGTCACGACACCGATCGTCACCGGAACCGGCGCCGACGGGGACGGCGCCGGCGCGGCCCCGCCCGAAGGTCCGGACCCGGCGTCGACGACCGCTCCCGCGCGAGACGCGGATTCGCCGGGATCCGCGGCCCCGGCGGCGGCGACATTGTCCGGCGCCGAAGCGGACGGTCCCTTCTCCACGATCCCCTGCACGTTGAACGTGCCGTCGCGCTCGACGATCAGCCGGGAGTAGAAATCGGACAGGGCGATGCCCGCGATGGAGACGCGGGTCGGATTGTACCCGGCGTCGATCCCGGAAAGCGACAGGGAGTCCCACTTGAGGAAATCGTTGGAGAACGCCTTGTCCACGGAGGAAAAGCCCGACACGGCGGCGCTTCCGGCGTAGGCGATTCCGACGCCGTGTCCTTCCGGGGTCGCCACCGAGAGAGTCCCCTCGGCCGATGCCTTCCCGCCGGTGACGACGATCTTGACCTGCCCGGCGAAGTACGGCTGAAACGGAACGATGTCGAACTCCTTGACGGCGACCGCAAGGTTCGCGCCGACCGGCCTGAGGGAGACGCTGCCCCGCGCGGATGCGCTCCCGGTCCCGCCCACCTGGAACGACACGGCGGCTTTGCCGACGGCGCCCGTCCGTGTCGACAGGTTCTCGCCCTTGAGCGCGACGCCGCGGATGTCGAGCAGCACGGGATCCGAAGGCGCACGGTCCTCGAACCGGACGGCATAACGGTCGACGTCGATCCGGCCGAGCCGCACCTGCCACGGCGCCTCGTCCGTCTTCTCCGCGCCGCCGTCCGCCTGCGGCGCCGCATCGCCGGCCGGGGCCGCCGGCGCCGGGACCAAAGACGCCACGTTCCACGTCTGTCCCGCCGGGCGGACGATCGCCGCCTTGCCGCCGCGGCTCGCCACCTCTCCGACCACCGCCTCCTTCCGGGGCAGATCGATCCGGACGTTTCGAACGGAGAGCGAGGGGATCGAAAGGAACTCCTCCGCCTCGCCGGTCTTCCGGAGCCGCAGCGATTTCAGGGACGTGTCGAGCCCGGACAGGACCACCCCGATCCTCTTTCCCGCCTCGGCGACCGTGTACCCGGTCTTCAGATCCAGCGTGCCGTCCAGGACCTCGAACAGGACATTCTTCGCGTAGTAAGGCGCGTATTTCTTCAGCCGCACCCCTGCGATTTCCACGGTCCCCTCGGCCCCCGGGGGATCCACCGAAAACGTTCCCTTCGCCGCGACGGTCTCCGCCGCCTCGGTGCGCACCGAGAAGTCGGCCTCCGACTTCCCGTCCCGGGCGTTCGTGAAACGACGGACCTCGAGATTGACCGGGTCGAGCGTCGACTTGAAGGGCGCCGCCGCGAGGTCCCGGTACTCCACCTTGCCGCCCGCGATGCGGATCGAATCCGCGGTGACCATCCAGGCGCTCCCGGCGGAGTCCTTCCCGCCCCCGGAGGGCGGCGCCTTCCCGGCCTTCGCTCCGGCCGGAGCTCCCGACAACGATTGCACGTTCAACGCGCCAGACGCCTCGCGTCTCACCCGGACCTCGGGCGACTGGAGCAGGACGCGGGAAAGGGCCACCTTCCGCGACGAAAAATCGGAGGAGGCGATGTCGACGTCGAACAGGGGAAATGCGAGAAGCTCCGCCCCCCCGCGTTCCGCCACCTTCACGTCCCTCAGGGCGACCTTGCCGGAATATCCGAGAGTCGGCGGCCGGTCCCGGTACTGCGTGAAGACCACCTTGCCGATCACGTCGAGGAAGGCCGACGGGATCCTGAAGTCGAGGCGCGCCGGGACGTATTCGAGGTAGGCCGGGATGTCGAACCGCCGGACGTCGATGTCGAACGACGTCTCGCGCGACTCGGCGAACGGCTTCGTCCTGCCGCGCAGGTCGACCGGGGTTCCGTTGACCCGCGCCCCGAAGTACGGCTGGACGTACCTGTTCACGTAGTAGGGAATGTTGGAGACGAACGGGACGAGCAGCTCGATCTCCGTGACCTTGTGCAGGCGGTCCTTGGGATCGTCCCGGAATTCGATCGTCCCCGCGCGGATGCGGATGTTGTTCAAAGAAAACCGGAACGGCTTCTTCCCCGGCTCGTCCGGCTTCGACGCGAACTCCTCGATCAGGTCCGAGAAGTTGTAGGTGTTGGCGCCGGTGCGGACGACGCGCAGATGCGGCCGCTCCAGGCGGACCTCCTTGACGATCGGCCCGCCGCGGAAAAGCGACACGGCCTCGGCGTTCAGGTAAAGCTCG
>JBLNEU010000401.1:0-2798 GCA_050263015.1 Deltaproteobacteria bacterium
GCCACCGTCCCCGAACCCGCGCCCGTGACTGCCCACGTGGCGTCCGCGTCGGGGCCGATCAGGGTGTCCGCACCGGTCCCGCCGAAGATCTCCTCGACGTTGGAGACAGAGATGCTGGCGCCGTCGCCCGCGCCGATCCTGACGATCTTTCCCGCCTCGCCCAGAATCCGCAGGAGGTCCCCCGCAGAGCCCGCCTGGTCTCCCCCGTCGAAGAGAACCGGGGTATCGAAGGGAGTGGCGTAGTTGATGGTAACGGCGTCGCCAAGCTCCGCACCCGTGATGACGACCCGGTCCGTCTCCGCGAGGGCCTGGCTCGCGAGCACCCCCCTGGTGGCGTTGTCGAGGACCTCGAGACTCCCCTCGTTGAGACGGAGCATGACGTCGAGGGCGGCCCCCTGCGCCGCCGCGTAATTGAAGTCTCCGGAGAGCAAGACCCTCTGCTCCAGCGGCTCGAAGTGAACCTTCCTGGGCGCGTCGGCTCGGCGAACGGGCTGGTTCCCTTTCCGCCCCCAGTATGCCCAGTACGGAATCCCGCTCTTCCGGCTCCGCTTCATGGCTCTCTCCTCAGGCCGACCTCAAGCCAACTCCGACAGAAAGGCAGGAACAATTCCTTCACATCTCCACGAAATCTAAAAGACCCTGTCTTCCGCTTGGTTCATGACCCGTTGCTCCGCCCTGAACCGCAGATAAAAAAGCCTCGCCGCCCTGGATTCTGTCGGGAAAGGCGAGGCTCTTGCGCATCCGGATTGCCTCACTCTACCGGGGAACGCGCAATATCATAAGAGGAAGCAAAATCCATTTAAGCCAAGGTCGGACCCGTATCTACTCCGTTGAGCATTCGATACGGGGTTTCGGGTGAAAAAAACATCACTGCGCAGGATTACGACAGTAGCGTTTCAGCAAAAAATATTCCGAGGATATTCGAATTCCGTTATATAAATTCTCGTTTATTTTCAGTAAGACGCCGCTAACAATAACAATATCTGGAAACCGCTTCTCATTTCGCCGCCCAAAAAGGGAAATATTTTGGACTTTCGAGGAACCGTTTGGAACGTCTCCAACCCAAAGTTGTTGCCGGACGATCACGGCCCTCCGGCGATTCACCCGGAGATAGAGCCCGATCCCAGGATCATAACGCGGGAGGCGGCAGGGCTCCCGGCCAGCCCCGCCCCTGCCGTTCCCCCCGCCGCAGCCCGTCCAGGAAGTCGCTGAATAAACGTCCCGTTCCATCCGATAGGCCGTCGAGGAGGTGAGCATCTTGCAGACAACCGAACGAGCCGCCGTGGTCGTCGTCGACGACGATCCGGTGGTTCTCATGTCTTCATCCATGTTATTGAGTGAAAAAGGGTTTTCTGTCTTCGCGTATGGCCGAGCCGACGAGGCCCTGGCGAAGGTCAAGGAGAATCACGTCGCTGCCGTCCTGACGGACGTCCAGATGCCGGGCATGACGGGTCTCCAGTTCCTCGACCTTGTCCACAGCGTCAATCCCGACATCCCGGTCATCCTGATGACCGCCTACGGGGAGCTCGACGTCGCCGTCGAAGCGATCCGTCGGGGCGCGTTCGATTTCATCCTGAAGCCGTTCAAGCCCACCGTGCTCGCAAACACGGTGAAGCGGGCGGTGGAGTTCTACCGGCTCGCGCAGTTCGAGAAGAACTACACGCAGACGCTCGAAACGGTCATCCGCAAGAAGACGAGAGAGCTGGCGGATGCGCTGAAGATGCTGGGGAACGCAAGCCGCGAAATCATCGAGCGGATGGCGGGAGTCGCCGAATTCCGGGACATGGAGACGGGCAGACACCTGAAGCGCATCGCGCTGTATCCGCGGCTTCTCGCCAAGGAGGTCGGCCTGTCGAATGATGATGTCGAGGCGATCGCATCCGCCGGCGTCCTCCACGACGTCGGCAAGGTGGGGATCTCCGACCGGATCCTTCTCAAGGCGGGTCCCCTGACATTCGACGAATTCGAGGCCATCAAGACCCACACGACCATCGGCGCGAAGATGCTCGGCAACTCGTCATACCCGGGCATGCCGATGGCGGCGTCGATCGCCTTGACGCACCACGAGACGTGGAACGGGACGGGCTATCCGCGGGGGATGAGGGGCAAGGCGATCCCCATCGAGGGACGGATCATCAATCTCGTGGACCAGTACGACGCCTTGCGCAGCCGGCGGCCCTACAAGGACGCGCTCTCGCACAGCGCGGCATTGCGGATCATCACCGAGGGGGACGATCGGACAAGCCCCGATCACTTCGACCCCGACGTCCTGAACGCTTTCATCCGGATCGCGCCGGAGTTCGACAGGGTCTTCAACGAAAATGCCGACGATTGACGCGAATCTCCCGCGCGGCGGCGCGGAGGCGCCGTCCCGGCCCGGCGTCAGACGGCCATCACCGCCACGTGCTTCGCCTTTCCGTAGGCGAGGATCCTTTCGTCCCGCGTCGCCAGGATCGCCCCCTCCCGGCGGGCCGTGGCGACGAGAATCCGGTCGGCCGGGTCCCCCTGGAACGTCGCGGGGAGGCGGCTGCTCTCCACGGCGATCTCAGGCGTCAGCGGAACCATCGCGATTCCCGGCGCCCGAAGCGCGTCGCCGACCCACGCCAGGCACTCCTTCGCCAGCCGGATTCGCCCCTTGGCTTCGAGCATCGCCACTTCCCATATCGAAATGACCGAGACCCGGACGAGGCCGTGGGACGCCGCCGCTTCGATGGCCCGGACCGCGGACGGCTTCATCCCGCCGTCGCCGCCCATCAGCCAGAGCCACACGTGCGTGTCGAGAAGGAAGACGCCTTCAG
>JBLNEU010000402.1:0-6403 GCA_050263015.1 Deltaproteobacteria bacterium
CCCAGTCCGACCGGATGGAGGAGCTGCTGGGCCGGTACGCCCTCCCCCTGGCCTCCGGGGCGACGTTGAGGGAATCGCTCGACGGGGGAAAGGGGATCGCCCTCTGCTGTTCCGAGGTGACCCGGGGGTTCCGGCTTCCGGAGCTTTCCGTCGCGGTGGTCACCGAGGCGGAGGTTTTCGGGGAGAAGGCCCGGGCGCGAAGGAGCCGCCGGGAGACTGCGCTTCCCGCCGAGGAGTTCTCGCTCGCGGAGCTGCGCGTGAACGACCTGGCCGTCCACGTGGACCACGGCGTCGGCGTCTACCGCGGCCTGCTGCGGCGCCGCGCGGGGGGCGTGGAGGGGGATTTCCTCGTCCTGGAATACGCGGCCGGCGACCGGCTCTTCGTCCCGGTGGAGAAGCTGGCGCGGGTCCAGCGGTACGTCGCCTCGGAAGAGGCCCACCCGAAGCTCGCCCGCCTCGGGGGGACCGCGTGGCAGCGCGCGAAGGCGCGGGTCCGGGACTCGCTCCTGGCGATGGCGCAGGAGCTCATCGCCCTCTACGCGCGGCGCGAGATCGCCACCCGCCCCCCGAACACGCCGCCCGACGCCGTCTACCGGGAGTTCGAGGCGGGTTTCGCCCACGAGGAGACGCCGGACCAGCAGCGGGCGATCGAGGAGGTGCTGGCCGACCTCGCGTCGCCGAAGCCGATGGACCGCCTCGTCTGCGGAGACGTCGGGTACGGGAAAACCGAGGTGGCGATCCGCGCGGCCTTCAAGGCGGTCGCCGACGGCCGCCAGGCGGCGGTCCTCGTCCCGACGACGGTCCTGGCCGAGCAGCATTACCAGACCTTCCGGGAGCGCCTCGCCGGCCATCCCGTGCGCGTCGAGAACCTCTCCCGTTTCCGGTCCCGCCAGGAACAGGCCGCGGTGGTCCGGGACCTCGCGGCGGGGAAGGTCGACATCGTGATCGGGACGCACCGGCTCCTCCAGAAGGACGTGGCGTTCCGGGAGCTCGGGCTCGTCGTGATCGACGAGGAGCAGCGGTTCGGCGTCGCCCACAAGGAGAGGATGAAGCGGCTGCGCGCCGCGGTGGACGTCCTGACGCTCACGGCGACCCCGATCCCGCGGACGCTCCACATGGCGCTCTCCGGGATCCGCGACATCAGCGTGATCGCCACGCCGCCGGAGGACCGGCTCTCCATCCGGACCTTCGTGCTCCCGTATTCCGAGGAGACGATCCGGGAGGCCGTGGAGCGCGAGATCCGGAGGGGCGGCCAGGTCTTCTTCGTCCACAACCGCGTCCAGACGCTCGGCGCCATGGAACGGTCCCTGCGGGAGATCCTGCCGGAGGCGCGCATCGGCACGGCGCACGGACAGATGGAGGAGGAGGAGCTGGCGCGCGCGATGGGCGACTTCGCCGGGCGGCGGATCGACGTGCTGCTGTGCACCGCCATCATCGAGGCGGGGCTCGACATCCCCAACGCGAACACGATCGTCGTCAACCAGGCCCACCGGTTCGGGCTCGCCCAGCTCTACCAGCTCCGCGGGCGCGTCGGGCGCGACCGCCACCGGGCGTACGCCTACTTCCTCGTCCCCGACGACGTGACGACGACGAAGGAGGCGGCCCAGCGGCTCGCCGTCATCACCGAGCTCACCGAGCTCGGGTCGGGGTTCAAGATCGCGTCGCACGATCTCGAGATCCGCGGGGGCGGAAACCTCCTCGGGAAGGACCAGTCGGGCCACATCCACCAGGTCGGGTACGAGCTCTACACCCAGCTTCTCTCGGAGGCGGTGGCGGAGATCTCCGGCAAGGCGTCCCTCGAGGAGGAGGAACCGGAGCTCGACCTCCGGATCCCGGCGTTTCTTCCGGACGACTACATTCCCGAAGCCGGGACGCGGCTCGATTTCTACCGGAAGCTTGCGACGGCGAGGACCGTGGAGCAGGTCGACGAGCTCGAGCTGGAGCTCCTGGACCGGTTCGGGCGCCTGCCGGAGCCGGCGGAGAGCCTGTGCGACGTGACGCGGCTCCGGGCGCGGATGCGGGAGGCCGGCGTGCGGGAGCTCAAGGCGGGGGACGGCCGGATCTACATGGCCCTGTCCGGCCGGTCGGAGGTCGACCGGTCGCTCCTGGCCCGGTGGGTCACGCGCGAGAAGGGGACGTTCTCGTTCGTGAAGGGCGAGGTCCTGGCGATGCGTCTTCCGGGCGATGCGCCCGCCGCGGTCCTCGGGGCGGCCAAAAACCTGTTGAACCGCCTGCTGCCCGGGGGTAGCATATAGATTTCCCGCATAAAAACGGGTTGATATCCTCGAAGGAGACCATGGGAATGCGCAAGGTCACGTGGATTCTGGCCGTCGTGCTGGCGCTCCCGCTCGTCGCGTGCGGCGGGCGGGGGAAGGACGGAGCGAACAAGGTCCTGGCGAAGGTGAACGGCGACGCCATCACCGAGGCGGCCTTCGAGAAGGAAGCCGAGCAGCAGCCGCCCTACGTTCGTCCGATGCTCGAGACGCCGGACGGGCGGAAGCAGTTCCTCGAGCGGATGATCACGCTGGATCTCCTGATGCGGGAGGCGCTGCGGCGCGGTCTGGACCGGCGCGAGGACGTGCGCGACCAGCTGGAGCAGGCCCGCAAGGGGATCGTCCTCCAGGCCCTCCTGCGCGACGTGGCGGACAAGGCCCCCGGCCTGTCGGACGCGGCGCTCCGCAAGCATTACGACGCGAACCTGAAGAGCTTCGAGGTGGGCGACCGCGTCCGGGTGAGCCACGTCCTGTTCAAGGACCGGGGCAAGGCCGAGGAAGCCGCGCGGCAGGCGCGGAAAGGCGATGCCTTCGAGGAGATCGTCAACGGGGCCGCGGCGGCCGGCGGCTCGGGGGCGGACCTCGGATTCATCGAGAAGGGAACGTTCGTCAAGGAGTTCGAGGCAGCGGCGTTCTCCGCCGCGCCCGGATCGATCGTGGGCCCGGTCAAGACGATGTACGGTTTCCACGTCCTTTCGGTGGGCGAGCGCAAGCCCGCCGGGCTCCAGTCGTTCGAGGAGGTCAAGGCGAAGATCGCCTCGGACCTCCGGGAAAACGCGCAGCGCGACGCCATCGAGGGGCTCATCGCGGACCTGAAGAAACAGGCCCGGATCGAGATGTTCGTCAGGGGAGTCCCGGAAGGGCCGTCGCTCGGGGTGCCCCCCCAGGCTCCCCAGCAGGAGGCGAACGAGGGTGCGGCCGGCGGCCCCGCGGCCGGGCAGAAGCCGGTACAGGGCGGGCCGCCTGCGGCCGGAGGGGGGCGCTGATCGCGGTTCCCCTCATGAACCGTCTGTCCGTTCCATCGTGTCTCCGGGTGGCCGCGGCCGCGGCCGCGCTTTTCGTCTCCTGCTCCCGGGAGCCGGCGCCTCCGAAGGATTCCGAGGTCGTCGTCGCCGAGGTCAACGGTTCGCGGATCACTCTCAGGGAGCTGAAAAGCGAGATCGCCGATCTCCGGGGCCTCTCCGCGGCGGGCGAAACCCGCACGGCCACGGGCGCCGAGATCTCGCGGGCGATGCGCATTATCGTCGAGCGCGCCGTCGTGCTGCGAGAGGGGGAGCGCCTGAAGATCGCGGTGTCGGAGTCGGAGCTGGAGGGCGAGGTCCGGCGGTTCCGCGCCGATTTCCCGCCCGGGGGGCTCGAGAAGTCGCTTCTCCAGGCGGGGATCGACATGGCGGAGTGGCGGGCGGCGCTCGCGCGCTCCATCCTGTTCCGCAAGTCGGCCGCCGCCATCGCGGCCTCGCGCGCCGCGGTGACGGACGAGGAGGTCCGCAAGACCTTCGATGCCCGCCACAAGGAGATGGCCCGCCCGGAGCGGATCCGCGTCCGGCAGTTCCTGTTCGAAACCGAGGAGACGGCCCGCGAGGCGCGGTCGCTCGTCGAGAACGGAACCGACCCGGACGAGGTCGTCCGGCGTCTCGCGACGGGCGACTCCGCCCCCTCGACGGCCGAGCTTGGAGCCCTGACGCTCGACGATCTCCCCCCGGACCTCGGGCCGGGACTGTTCGCCCTCCCGCCGGGAGGGGTGAGCGACGTGGTCCGCCGCGAGGGGACGTACAGTCTCTTCCAGGTCCTTTCGAAGGAGCCGGCCCGGACGCTCGATTTCGCGGCCGCCGCCCCCGAGATCCGCGAGGAGCTCATGAGCGCGAGGCGCGAGGAGTCGTTTCGCCGGTGGGTCGCCGAAGAGGCCGGCAAGGCCGACGTCCGGGTCCGGGAGGCGATCGTGGCGCAGCTCAAGGGGGGCGGCGGTTGAAACAGGCGTTCCTTCCGATTGCCCTGGCCGCGGCCTGGGCCCTTTCCCTCGTTTCGGCCCCGCCCGCGTCCGCGCGGGTCGTCGACGGCATCGTCGCGGTCGTCAACGACGAGCCGATCACCTTCTCCGAATTCCGGGAGTCGGTGGCCGAGAACCTCGGCATCCCTGCGGGCGACGCGGACCTCTACCTGCGGGAGGAGAAGGACGCGGCGCGGGTCCTCCAGGGGATCGAAACGCTCATCGAGTCGGTCCTGGTCCGGCAGGAACTGAAGAAATCGGGACAGGAGATCGCGGCCCGGGAGATCGACCGCGCCGTCGAGTCGGTCCGGAAGAACAACAACCTGTCCGAGGCCGAGTTCGCCGCGGCGCTCGGGAGGGACGGGCTCACCCTGGAGGGGTTCCGCCGCCGCATCCGGTGGCAGATGGAGCGGGGGGCGATCGTCCGGGCGAAGCGATTCAAGGACGTGACCGTCACCGACGAGGAGATCAGGGAATTCTACCGGGCGAACGCCGAACGGTTCCTCGCGGGCGCCGAGATCCGGATCGAGACGCTCCTTTTGCCGATCCCTCCCGAAAACCCGGGGAAGGAGCAGGCGGTCAGGATCCGCATCGCCGCCCAGCAGGCGGCCGATTCCGTCCGGTCGGGAGCGACCCTCGCGGAGGCGGCACGGGTTCTTGCGGCGGCCGTCCCGGGCGTGTCCGCGTTCCCGTCGGACTTCGTGACCACGGAGGACCTGCTCCCGGAGGTCCAGAAGGAGGTCCGGCGCCTGCGCACCGGCGAGACGTCGCCGCCGTTCTTCACCGAGTCCGGCGCCCACCTCGTCACGGTGCTTGCCCGGCGCGGCGGCGCGGCTCCGGAATTCGCGGCGATCAGGGAGTCGCTCGCGGAGGAGCTCGTCGACCGGCGCAGCGAAAAGGCGTACCTCGACGTCCTCGCGGAGCTGAAAAAAGCCGCCTCGATCGACATCCGCCTGTGACCGGGCGGGAACACCGGGCCCGGATCGCGGGGATCGTGCGAACGCCGGGGAAGTAGATCTTCGGGGGCCGGCCGCCATGTCAGACGCGTCTCTTCCGCGGATCGCCGTCACGATGGGGGACCCGGCCGGCATCGGGCCGGAGATCGCCGTTCTCGCGCACGGGGACGCGGCGCTGTTCGACCGGTGCCGTCCCGTGGTCTACGGAGACGAGGCGATCCTGCGCCGCGCGGCGTCCGTCGTCGGGCGGGAGGTCGCGATCATTCCCCGGTCCGGGGAGCCGGCAAGTCCGGCCGGCCCGGGCCGGATCGCCGTCATGCCCGTCTCGTCCCTGCGCCCCGAAGAAGTGCCGTTCGGGAAACCGTCCGGCCCGGGGGTCCGGGCGATGGCCGCGTACATCCGGGCGGCCGCGGCGGACGTCCTCGCGGGACGCGCGGACGCCGTGGCGACCTGCCCGATCACCAAGGAGGGACTGAAAAGCGCCGGCGTCCCGTTCCCCGGGCACACGGAGTTCCTCGCCCACCTGTGCGGCGGGGCGGACGTCGTGATGATGCTCGCCGGCGACCGCCTGCGCGTCGCCCTCGTCACGATCCACGTCGCCCTCCGGCGCGCCCTGGAACTTCTGTCCCCGGCGGTCATCGAAAAGACGATCCGGATCACGGACGCCTTTTTCCGGAAATACATGGGAACCGCCTCTCCCCGCATCGCCGTGGCGGGCTTGAACCCCCACGCGGGCGAGGGCGGGCTGTTCGGGGACGAGGAGACGGTGATCATCGCGCCGGCCGTCGCGGCATGCCGCAGGGGCGGGATCGACGCCCGGGGGCCGTATCCCCCGGACACGATCTTCCACCGGGCGTACCGGGGAGAGTTCGACGTGGTCGTCGCCATGACCCACGACCACGGGCTCATCCCCTTGAAGCTCGTCCACTTCGAAGACGGGGTCAACGTGACGATGGGACTGCCGATCATCCGGACGTCGGTGGACCACGGGACGGCGTACGACATCGCGGGCACGGGAAAGGCGAGCCCCGCGAGTCTTCTCGCCGCCATCCGGATGGCGGCCGGGATGGCCGCGGCCCGCGGGTAGGGACGATGGCGCTCGACCGGATCGTCGTGCGCGGGGCGCGCGAGCACAACCTGAAGAACATCGACGTCGAGATCCCGCGGGACCGCCTCGTCGTCATCAC
>JBLNEU010000403.1:0-4789 GCA_050263015.1 Deltaproteobacteria bacterium
TTGCCTGCTTTGGGCTTCGGCCCCTTCTTCGAACGGCAGCTTCGGCCATCGGATGACGAGACCATCCCCGCGCGCATCGCGGCCGAGCATCGCGGCGCCTACGAGGTGTGGTCGACGACCGGCCCGGGGCGCGCACGGCTCGCCGGTCGTCTTCGCCTCGAGCTCGAAGATGCCGGCGCTCCCGGTGTCGGCGACTGGGTCGTCGTCAAGGACGCCCCCGGTCCGGACCGTACGACCGTCATCGAACGCGTCCTCGAGAGGCGCACGGTCTTCACCCGCGGCGCTGCCGGACGCGAGGCGCGTGCACAGGTCGTCGCGGCCAACGTGGACCATGTGTTCGCCGTGTGCGGCCTCGACGCCGACTTCAACGTGCGCCGGATCGAGCGCTACCTCGCCCGCATCTGGGCGAGCGGCGCCCGGCCGTCCGTGATCCTCAACAAGGCCGACCTCTGTGCGGACGCCGGGGCGCGGGTCGCCGAGGTCGAGAGCCGCGCCGTCGGCGTGCCGGTTCACGTGACGAGCGCGCTCCACTCCGAGGGCATCGAGACGGTGCGTGCCTGCATCCACGACGGCATGACGGTGGCGCTGGTCGGCTCCTCGGGGGCCGGCAAGTCGACCCTGGTCAACGAGCTGCTCGGTGAGGAGCGGATGCGCACGGGCGGGGTCCGCGCCAGCGACGGTCGGGGTTGCCACGTGACAACCCGTCGCCAGCTCGTCATCCTGCCCGGCGGCGGCCTGTTGCTCGACACGCCGGGCATGCGCCAGCTGCATATCCTGGACGAGGATGGCCTCGACACCGTCTTCGGAGACATCGCCGCGCTCGCCGGCCGCTGCCGCTTCCGCGACTGCCACCACGACACCGAGCCCGGCTGCGCGGTGAAAGGGGCGGTCGAGTCGGGAGAGCTTGATGCCGATCGCTTCGAAAATTACCGCAAGCTCGAGCGCGAGGCCCGGGCCAACGAGCTGCGCCACGACGAGCACAGGCGGCGCCAGGCCGAGCGGGTGTGGGGGCAGCTTTCGGACGAGGTCGCGCAGCTGCGGAAGTGGAAGGGAGGCAAGCCGTAGCCGTTTGTCGCCGCCGGGGCTGGAGCCGCGCCTGCGGCACGGCGGTCTGCAGCCGCAATGATGGTTAACGCTGTTTCTCCGCATGCCCATCCACGGCACGCCCGCTTGCCGTCATTCCGGGACTGTTTTTCGTTGGCAATTGGCGGCACCAAGGCATTAAACTATTAAATCGTACGATTGAATACACTGCGGGGGTCACACATTGGAATGCCGATGGCCTGCTCCTTTGCCCACGATGAAGAGGTTACCGGATGCATTTGTGGAAGAGCTCTCCCGGACGTTCGGCATTCTGTCGGACCCGACAAGGATCCGGATCCTTCACCTGCTGCTCGCAGACGGCGAGCATCCCGTCGGCGACGTGGCGAACGACCTGGGAATGAGCGTGGCCGCCGTCTCCAACCAGCTCCGGAAGATGACCGATCTTGGGTTCCTGGCCCGTTCCGGCCGCGGGAATTTCGTCTTCTACCGCGTTGTCGATCCCTGCATCGGCGAATTGCTGCACCGTGCGTACTGCCTTGCGCGGGACGGCAAGGCGAGAAGGAGGAGGAAATGAGCTCCAGGGTACGACGGATCTTCTTCGCGGTGCTTGTCGCGGTGACGGCCGCCACGTTCCGGATTGCCGGTCCGGCCGTTGCCGCAGTGCCCTTGGAGGTGGACGCAGTCAAGTCTGCCAGGTCGCAGTCCGACCCTCTTGAGGTCGTCGGGGTGGTCGCGAAACGGAACGCCTCCGCGGGAACGTTCTCTCTCATCGACCGGGAGGAATACCGGAAGTGCCGGTCCGTGACCTGCGCGAACTTCCTGCTTCCCGTCCGGTGGGCGGGGAAACTTCCTTCGATCACCTCGGTGGTCAAGGTGAAGGGAGCCGTACGGGAAACCAGGGAGGGGAAGTTCCTTTTCGCGGAGTCGGTGGAGGCCGTCGGCAAATGAGGAAGATGCTCCCCGTGACCACGGGTATGGTCGTTTTCGGGGCACACATCGCCTGGCACGTCCTGTTCCCGGAGTCGAATGCGTCGGGTTGGGGCAATGTCGTTCCATCGTTCTCCGATCGCGTGCAAGGGTACTTCGCCTGCGGAGCTCCTTGGCTCGGGGCATCGTACGCCCTCTCTGCCGCGTTCACGGTATACGCCCTGTTGATCTTCCGAAATAACCGTCGGAAGGCCGCAGCGGGCGCGGTCGGGGGCTTGGCGGCGATGGGAGCCCTGTATGCCGTCGGCTGCTTCGCACTCGGGTGCTGCGGCTCACCGTTGCTCCCCATCTACCTGGGTCTGCTTGGAGGTAAGCTTGCCGGTGTCGGCGGGCCGGTCATGTTCGGGCTCACCCTGTCGTCGGTCGGGGTCGGTTTCCTGATTCTCAGGAGAAAGGCCAACTGCGCCTGCGATGGCACCTTCACGGAGGAGTCAGGTGGACCGGGATAAGGTCGCCCGTCTCCTGGCGGAGCTGGCCAAGGTGGGGGACATCGGGAATTGCAGGACGTGCCACTGTTACGTCGACGTCCTTCGCCAGGTCCGGGAGGACATCCTGTCCCGGGACCTCGCGGACCTTCCCGAGGCGGAGGCGCTCGACGAGATGCTCGGGCGGGCGTCTGCGGAGCGGTCCCACGGTTGCCTGGGGTGTGACCCGTGCCTTCCCGTCGGACCGTTCAATTCCTTAAACGAACTATCGGCGAAGGAAGGGCCGCAACTGTCGTGCCGCCCCTCGGCTTCCACCGAGACTCGAGCGGTGGCCGAACTCTCCACATCCTGGCCGCCGCTGCCCGGAGATTACACGGTCCTGGACAGGAACGCCCCTGGGGCGGTCTGCACCTTGGCCGCCGAGGATTTGTATGAGGCTCTTCTAAAGGCTCCGTTGCCCGGGGTGGCGCTTGTCGGGAAGCTGACCACGGAGAATCTCGGAATCGAGAGGTTGGTTCGCAACATCGTCGCCAATCCCCGCATTTCATGGCTCCTCCTGTGCGGCACGGAATCGCGGGGACACCGGGCGGGGGAGTGCCTCGCGGCCTTGGCGGAAAACAGCGTGGACTCCGAGATGCGGATCGTCGGCGCCCCGGGGAAGCGCGCCCGCCTGGTGAATCTGTCGTTCGAGGAGGTGGAAGCGTTCAGGCGGGGTGTCCGGGTCGTTTCGCGGATCGGATTGGAGGACGTCGGCGAGATCGCAGGTTTGGCGGAAGAACTTGGGGAAACATCGCCGTCCGAAAGAGGGCGGACTGCGCCACCTGCGATCCCACGTGAAGAAATGGCGGCGCCGCAGTCCGAGTCCTTGCCGGACCCGGCGGGCTATTTCGTGATCGACATCTCCGCCGACAAGAAGATCATGCGCCTCGAGCACTACACGCCGGACCATCGCCTGACGGCCGTGCTGCTCGGCAGCAACGCACGGGATCTATACCTGTCGGCTGTCCGCCGTGGACTGATTGCCCGTCCCGACCACGCCGCCTACCTGGGATACGAGTTGGGGAAAGCGGAACGAGCCCTGCTTGTCGGTGAACGATACGTGCAGGACCGGCAGGGGGGTTGCTGATGCTTGAACCAGGAGCCTATGGAACTCCGGGATGCGACGGTCGCATTCGGGACTGGTGCCGGTGGGGCGCAAGACTCGCTCGGTGACCGGCGATTGGCGGGTTGTCTGGAGCACGGGCGATTCCCTCCTGCCACGGCGTCGCGACGCTCGCGGCGGCCCCGGATTCGCGGTGCGGGGAAACGAAACCGCGTCATCGCTGCATCCAAATGTAGAGGATGACGCCGGTCACGCGCCGGCCGGAAAGGAGAACCGCCCGATGCCGCACACTCTGCCGCCGCTCCCGTATTCCTTCGACGCGCTCGAGCCGTACATCGACGCAAAGACGATGGAGATTCACCACGACAAGCACCACGGCGCCTATGTCGCCAATCTCAACAAGGCCCTGGAAGGCCATCCCGAGCTCGAAAAACTTCCGCTCGAGGAGCTGCTCGCCCGGATCGGCACGGTGCCGGAGGCCGTACGGACCGCCGTGCGCAACAACGGCGGCGGCCACCTGAATCACTCCATGTTCTGGAAGATCATGAAAAAGGGCGGCGGCGGCGAGCCGTCCGGGGACCTCGCCGACGCCATCAAGCGCACGTTCGGAAGCTTCGCGGATTTCAGGAAGACGTTCACCCAGGCCGCGATCTCCCGGTTCGGTTCCGGATGGGCGTGGCTGGCGATCCGCGGCGGCAAGCTCGCCGTCGAATCGACCGCGAACCAGGACAATCCCGTCATGGATGGCGGCGTGGCGTTCTTCGGGCTCGACGTCTGGGAGCACGCCTACTACCTGAAATATCAGAACCGGCGCGCCGAGTACGTCGAGGCGTGGTGGAACACCATCGATTGGGCGCAGGTCGCCGGGTATTTCGCTCGGGCAAAGGCGTCGGCCGCGAGCCCGTAAGACGCGCCGGGGAACTTCGTCCGGTCCGGGGGCCGACGGCGACTGCCCGTCGACGACGGGCAGTCGCCATCGCGCGGATACTCCCGACGAACTTTGGCTAGACGTGGTTCCGCAGCATGAGCTCGGCGGGGTGGGGATCGAGGAAGACCTGCCGGCGAAGGTACGGAACGTCGTATTTCCGGACGTAATGGCGGATGAGGGTCAGCGGGACGACGAGAGGGAGCAGGCGGGCCCTGTACCGCGCGATCACCTCGAGGAGCTCCCGCTTCTCGTCCGCCGTGAGGATCTTCCGGAAGTGGCCCGCCATGTGGGTCAGCACGTCGG
>JBLNEU010000404.1:0-2767 GCA_050263015.1 Deltaproteobacteria bacterium
TTCTCCGGCTGACAATTCCCGCGCGAGGAAGAAGAGGCGACATGGAACGCGACTACTTGTTGGAGATCGGCTGCGAGGAGATCCCGGCGGGCTTCGTCGGGCCCGCGCTCTGGTTCGGCGGGCAGCAGTTCGCCGAGGTGCTCAAAAAGGCGCGTCTCTCGTTCGACCGGGTGGACATCTACGGGACTCCGCGGCGGCTCGCCTACGTCGTTCGGAAGCTCTCGGAGAGGCAGAAGGCGTCGGAGGAAACGATTCTCGGCCCCCCCAAGGCGGTCGGGTTCGACGCGAAGGGAAAGCCGACGAAGGCGGCCGAAGGGTTCGCGAAGGCGCAAGGGGTGGACGTCTCGGCCCTGCGGCTGTTCACGACCGACCGCGGCGAATACCTCGGCTACGTGCGGGAGCAGGCGGCGCGGCCGGTGGCCGAGATCCTCCCGCGGCTCGTCGCGGACTGGATTCCCACGATTCCCTTCAAGAAGTCGATGCGCTGGGCCGACCTCGACGTCCGGTTCGCCCGCCCCGTGCACTGGATCGTCTCCCTCCACGGCGAGCAGGTCCTCCCGTTCGACTTCGGGAACGTGACCGCCGGGAACACGACCTACGGCCACCGTTTCATGGCCCCCGGGCCGATCGTTCTCAAGAACCCGGACGAGTATTTCGACCGGCTGTCCCGGGCCCACGTCTTCGTCGACCTCGAGGTGCGCAAGGAGAAGATCCGCGCGGGCATCCAGGAAGCGGAGAAGGCGACCGGTATGAAATGGGTCACGGACGAGCCCCTCGTCGAGACCGTGGCCAACCTCGTCGAGGAGCCCGTCGTGATGACGGGGCGCTTCGAAGAGAAATACCTCGCGCTGCCCCGGGAGATCCTGATCACGTCCATGCGGAACAACCAGAAATATTTCGTCTTCGAGGACGCCACGGGAAAGCTCTTCCCCGGCTTCGCCTTCGCCTCCAACATGATCGTGCCCGACAACCGGGTCGTGGTGGCCGGGAACGAGCGGGTCATCCGCGCGCGCCTCTCCGACGCCGAGTTCTACTACCAGGACGACCTGGGCCGGCCGCTGTTCGAGCGGGCCCAGAAGCTGAAGAACGTCCTCTTCCAGGCCGACATGGGGATGTACTGGGAAAAGGTGGAGCGGATGGCCGACGTCGCCGCCTATGTCGCGTCGTTCGGCTTCCCGGCCAAGTCGGACGACTGCCGCCGCGCGGCGATCCTGTCGAAGGCCGATCTCACCACCGGTGTGGTCAAGGAGTTCCCCGAGCTGCAGGGCGTGATGGGCCGCGACTACGCGCGCAAGACGGGGGAGAAGGAGGAGGTCGCCCAGGCGGTCTACGAGCATTACCTCCCGAAGGGGCAGTCGGACGACCTTCCCGCGACCGACACGGGAGCGGCGGTCTCCATCGCCGACAAGATCGACATGGTGTGCGGCTGCTTCGGGGTCGGGCTCATCCCCACGGGGACGGCCGACCCCTACGGGCTGCGCCGCCACACGCTCGGGATCCTGTCCATCCTGGAGGCGCGGGGCCTGCGGATTCCCATCGAGGGGCTGGTCGACAAGTCGCTGGCGACGCTGTCCGCGAAGCTCAAGTCCCCGGCCGCCGACGTCAGGAAGAAGGTGATCGAGTTCGTCTCCGCCCGCCTGGAGAACCTGTGGACGTCCCGGGGGACGCCGTCCGACCTCGTCGCCGCGGTCATCGGGGCGGGGCTTTCGGACGTGCCCGACATGCGCGCAAAGCTCGACGCGCTCGTCGCGTTCCGCTCCGACGCCGCCTTCGACCCTCTCGCCGAGGTGTTCAAGCGGGCCATCAACATCACGAAGGCCTACAAGGGGCCTGCCGCGGTCTCCGACGCGCTCTTCGAGCACGACGAGGAAAGGGCGCTCCACAAGGCCGTCGCGGACGTTTCGGGGCGGGTCGCCGCCGCCGCCAAGAGCGGGAAGTACGCCGAGGCGTTCCGCGAAATGGCCCGGCTGCAGCCGCTTGTCTCGGCGTTCTTCGACAAGGTTCTGGTGATGGCCAAGGACGAAAAGGTGAAGAACAACCGGCTGGCGCTGCTTTCGAATCTCTCGGGACTTTTCGCCTCGGTGGCGGACTTTTCGCGCGTCACCGCCGGCCAGCCGAAATCCAACTGAATCGGAGGGCTTGATCGATGGCCGCCAAGCAGGTCTATTTCTTCGGTGGGGGGACGGCGGAAGGCCACGGGACGATGAAAGAGGTCCTCGGGGGAAAGGGGGCCGGTCTCGCCGAGATGACGAATCTCGGCATTCCCGTCCCTCCGGGATTCACCATCGCCACCGAGGCGTGCAACCTCTACTACAGGAACCGGGGCAAGGTCCCGCCCGAGCTCAACAGGGAGATCGCCCCGCACCTGGCGAAGCTGCAGCGGATCACGGGGAAGAAGTTCGGCGACCCGAAGAACCCGCTCCTCGTCTCCGTCCGCTCGGGGGCCAAGTTCTCGATGCCCGGGATGATGGACACGATCCTCAACCTGGGATTGAACGACAGGTCGGTCGAGGGACTGGCCCAGAGGACGAAGAACCCCCGGTTCGCCTACGACTCCTACCGCCGCTTCATCATGATGTTCTCGGACGTCGTCCTCGGGATCGACAAGGAGAACTTCGAGCACCTCTTCGACGCCCGGAAGCGGGAACGGGCGGTGGCCCAGGACATCGACCTCGGCGCGGACGACCTGAAGGACCTCTGCAGGAAGTTCAAGGCCCTCGTGAAGGAACGGAGCGGGAAGGAATTCCCCCAGGATCCGATGGCCCAG
>JBLNEU010000405.1:0-4111 GCA_050263015.1 Deltaproteobacteria bacterium
ACTCCAGCCCCAGGACGTCCCTGTAGTACGGGATCGCCGCGTCGAGGCTGCGGACCGCCACGCCGATGTGCTGGATTTTCCTGATCATGCGCCTCCTCCTCTCGGGTGTCATTCCATTAAAGCCGAAACGGCGCCGCCGCGCCAGAGGGGCGGGCGAGGGGTCGCCGGCGGCCGGCAGCAGCGGATTAAAGCTTGACGAGGATCGGCGCCAGGAGCCGGAAGGCGACGTAGCCGGCGGCAGCCGACGCGGGAATCGTGAGGACCCACGCCCACACGATCCGCGCGCCCACCATCCAGTTCACCTTCCGGCGTCCCTGCGAGAGCCCGACGCCCAGGATCGCGGAGGTGATGACGTGGGTCGTGCTGATCGGGATTCCCATCGCGGACGCGGTCAGGATGACTCCGGCGGACGACGTCTCGGCGCAGAAGCCGTGCACCGGCTGAAGCTTGACGAAGTCGCTCCCCACCGTCTTGATGATCCGCCACCCGCCCATCGCGGTCCCGAGGGCCATCGAGGCGGCGCACGACAGGATGACCCACGGCGGGATGTGGAAGGAGGAGATCGCCCCGTAGGAGGCGAGCGCCATCGTGATCACGCCCATCGATTTCTGGGCGTCGTTCGAGCCGTGGGAGAACGCCATGAAGGCGGCCGAGAAGATCTGCAGCTTCCGGAATCCCCGGTTGAGGGGAGACGGGTGGAACCCCTTGAAGGCCCAGAAGATGCCGACCATGATGAGGAACGCGACGACCGTCCCGGCGAGGGGAGAGATCACGATGGCGGCCAGGATCTTCGAGATCCCTTCCCATTTCAGGACGTCGGCGCCGCGGGCCGCCACCACGGACCCGATAATGCCGCCGATGATCGCGTGGGACGAGGAGGAGGGGATGCCGTAGTGCCAGGTGAGAAGGTCCCAGAAGATCGCCCCCGCGAGCGCCGAGAACACGATCGCCTGGGAGACGTACGCCGGATCGACGATCCCCTTCCCGATCGTCGTGGCGACGTGGGTGGAGACGAGCGCCCCGACGAAGTTGAGCCCCGCCGCCATGAGGATGGCGTTGCGGATCGACAGGGCCCGCGTCGAGATGCACGTCGCGATCGCGTTCGCCGTGTCGTGGAAGCCGTTGATGAAGTCGAACGCCAGCGCCGAGAAGATCACCAACCCCAGCAGGAGCAGGTGCTGCTCAGGCATTCTTGAGCGCCACGCTTTCCAGGACGTTGGCCGCGTCCTCGGCGCGGTCGGTCGCGGTCTCGAGCGTCTCGTAGATCTCCTTCCACTTGAGGACCGTGATCGGATCCTTCTCGTGCTCGAAGAGGTACGCGATCGCGTCGCGGCAGACGCGGTCCGCCTCGTTCTCCAGCGAGTTCACCTCGACGCAATGCTCGTACACCTCCCCCATCTGCGTGGACAGGCGCGAGATCCCCCGGTGGAGCTCCCGGGTGGCCTTGAGGATCAGGAACCCGAGCTCCTTGGCCTGCGGGGTGATCTCCGTGACCTTGTAGAGGGTGAGTCGCGTGGCCGCGGCGTGGATGAGGTCGATGACGTCGTCGACCGCGGAGGCAAGGTCAAGGATGTCTTCCCGGTCGATCGGGGTGATGAACGTCGTGTTGAGCTTTTTCACGATCTCGTGGGTGAACGTGTCCCCCTTGTGCTCGATCTCCTCGATCTGGCGGGCCTTCCCCTTCACGTCGTCGAAGTTGTCGAGAAGGTCCTTGAGGAGCTCGGCCCCGTCGAGGATGTTCTGCGACGCCTTCTCGAAGAGGACGAAGAATTCCTGGTCGCGCGGGAGAATTCGGAACATGCGGGAACTCCTTGGCGAAGGCGATTGTGGTGCGGCGAAAACCGCCCGCGACGGGCGGCCGGAATTCACGACGTGAAGCGCCCCGGGCCTAGAGCTGTCCCGCCGGCTGCGCGCCCCCCGCGGCCATCTCGGCGAGCTTGCGCTCCGCGCCCGTGACAAGCTCGTCGATGATCTCGGCGACGGGCTGGATCTTCCTGGCGAACGCGACGCTCTGGCCGGCCATCAGCGACCCGTGCTCGACGTCGCCGTCGATGACGGCGCGCCTCAACGCCCCGACCCAGAACTCCTCGAGCTTGACCTGGGCCTCCTCGCGGGGCATCGCGCCCGCCTTGACCTTGCCGAGAAGCTCGAACTGGAGACGGTTGAAATCCTGGGTCCCCTGGTTGACGATGGCCCGCACCGGGATCGTCGGCAGCGACGGGTCGAACTGGGAGGTCGGCATCGCGTCGCGCGCCTGGGCCTTGATGAACGACTCCTTGAAGCGGGGGTGGGCGATGCACTCCTCCGCCACCACGAACCGTGTCCCGAGTTGCGCCCCCGAGGCCCCCAACATGAGGTACTGGGCGATCATCTCCCCCGTGCCGATGCCGCCGGCCACGAAGATGGGAACCTCCGAGATGCTCAGGAGGAATTCCTGCGCGAGCACGGACGTGGCGACCGGGCCGATGTGCCCGCCCGCCTCGTTCCCCTCGATGACCAGCGCGTCCGCCCCCTGCCTGATCATGCGCCGCGCCAGAGAGAGGACGGGGGCGAAGCAGATGACCCGGGCGCCGGCCGCCTTGACCTGCTCGATGTCCTTCCCCGACGGGATGCTCCCCGCGAAGATCGCGAACGGCACCTTTTCCTGAACCACCACGTCAATGTGGGCACGGTAGTTCGGGGCGACGGTGATCATGTTCACGCCGAACGGATTCCGGGTCTTGCTCCGCGTCGCCGCGATCTCCTTCGCCAGGACGTCCGGCGGCATGTTCCCCCCCGCGAGAACGCCGAACCCTCCCGCGTTGGAGATGGCCGAGACGAGGCCGGATTCCGACACCCAGGTCATGGCGCCGCAAAGGATCGCGTACCGGGTCCCGAGGAAATCGGTCCCCCGCTTCCACGCCTTGGGCAGGTATGTCAACGCCATCGAAACGCTCCCGATGCAGGATGCGGGCAAGTCTTAGAAATATACCATACTTCCGCGGCTGCAAGGGAAAAGGGGAGCGGCGGCGGGAATCGCGGGACTGAAAGGGCATTCTGATATAGTAGCGGCATGGTGCGGCAGTCCGACATGTTCGACGTCACGATCGTCGGCGGCGGGCCGGTGGGGCTCTACGCGGCCTACTACGCGGGCCTTCGGGACTGCCGGACGAAGATCATCGAGACGTACCCGCAGGTCGGCGGGCGGCTTGTCTCCATGTACCCGGAGAAGGAGATCTTCGACGTGGCCGGCCACACGAAGATCCTCGCGAAGGAGCTCGTCGACCGCCTTGCCGCCCAGGCGATGCAGTACGGGCCGACGCTGGCCCTTTCCGAGAGGGTGACGGGGCTGCGCATCCTCGGCGAACGGGCGATCGAGCTCGAAACCCCCGCCGGGCTCCACTACTCCCAGACCGTGGTGATCGCAGCGGGGTGCGGCGCATTCGTTCCCCGCAAGCTCGACATCCCGAACCTCATCGACCTCGAGGGGCACGGGATCCATTACTTTCTGCCGTCGTTCGCGCCGTTCCGCGGGAAGAAGGTGCTCGTCGTCGGCGGGGGGAACAGCGCGGTCGACTGGGCGCTCGGCCTCGCGTCCATCGCCGCGGAGGTGACGCTCGCCCATCGCATGTACAGGTTCCAGGCCCACGAGGCGATGGTGGACCGGCTGCATTCGTCCCCAGTCCGGGTCCTGTACCCCTACTACGCGCTCAAGGAAGTGATCGGAGAGGAAAGCGTTACGGGGGCCGTCGTCTGGAACGAGCGGAGCGGCAAGGAGGAGCGGCTCGACGTCGATGCGGTCGTCCTGTCGATCGGGATGCTGACCAACCTGGAGCCGTTCCGGGAGTGGGGGCTGAGGACCGTCGGCAGCGGCATCGCCGCCGCCTCCGATATGTCGACCAACCTGCCCGGCGTCTACGCGGCCGGGGACATCGCCACGTACCCCGGAAAGATCCTTCTCATCGCCGCGGGGGCGGGCGAGGCGGCGACGGCGGTCAACGCCGCGAAGGAGTACATCGACGCGGGGGCGCTCGGACGCTGAAAAGTTCAGGGACGTTCTTGAACTTTTCGCGGGCCACCGTTGAAAAAGTTCAAGAACGTCCCTGAACTTTTCAGCGTCCCTTTTCGATCT
>JBLNEU010000406.1:0-5582 GCA_050263015.1 Deltaproteobacteria bacterium
GTTGCGGACGGAAAAACCCGGGGACGACGACCTCAAGACGTGGCACTCGCTGGCCCGGCTGGAGAAGGCGCGCCTGATGAAGGAGGCAGGGGCCAAAGACTACAAGGACGTCGTCGAACACGCCTGGGCCGTCCTGAAGCCGATCCGGGGACGGAACGCGGACAACCCGACCTGGTACCTTGCGGTCGCCAAGGCGCTCTGGCTAAACGACCGGTCCTGGAAGGCGCAGAAGAGCATCGAGAAGGCCCTGTACTACCAGCCGGACTATCCGGAAGGACGGCTCCTGCTCGGGGACATCGCCCTCGAGGCAGGCCGGAATGCCGCCCCGCCCCCGTTGACCGCGACCCCCGGCGCCGACACCAGGCGCAGCGCCGCAAGCGACGCCCGCCGCGCCTACGCCGCGGTGCTGGAGTCGAAGGTCGCCACGCCCGAACTGCGGGCCGAGGCGCACTACAAGATGGGTTTGACGGCGATGGAACTGGAGGGCGACCGGAAGGCGGCCGCCGGCTGCTGGCAGGAGGCGGTCAAGGCGGGTCCCGGATCGCGCTGCGGAAAGCTGGCGGCGGAGAAGCTCGCAAAGGACGCGGGACGGTGACGGGGGGCGTCCCGGCCCGCCCGGTGATGCGCCGGTCGCCGCCGGGGGCGGGCGCCTGCCTGCTGGCGGCCGTCCTCGCGGCGTCGATTGCGGCCGGCTGTGCGACGAGGCGGTACGTGGGTCCGACGACCGGCCGGTCCGCCGACATGCAGAAGGCGACGTCGCTTGCCCTCGAGGACGCCCTCCGGGCGGTCTCGTTCGCGAAGATCGCGGGGAAGAAGTGCTTCGTCGAGGTCGTCTCGCTCGCGGAGAGCCGCGCCGGGGAGAGCCCGGAGAACGCGGTCGTCCGGGGAATGCTCGCGGAGAGACTCGTCCGCGACGGCGTCTTCGTCGTCTCCGGGCACGAGGGCGCCGAAGTCCGGCTCTCCGTCAGGGCGAGGTCGCTGGGCGTGAACACGGTGCGGCGCGATTTCCCCCCGCTGTACTACCGGGAGACGACGACGGGGACGTGCGATCTCCACGCAACCGTGTACGCCGTGCCCGGCTGGACGATCCTCGACCAGTGGGATGCCCGGGGCAAGGTCCACCTGGCGCAGAGCTACTGGTTCTACATCGTGGGGCCCGTCGAGTCCCTGAGCCGGGATTGAAGCGGAAGACCTCGATGCCGACGCCGCGTCGTCGGGGGCGGGCTTTTCCGGCGCTGGCGGCGTGCGCCGCCCTGGCGTGCCTCCCCGGTTGCGCCACGGTGACGCGCGAGGGCGCGGGGAGCGGCAAGTCCGCCGCGGAGCAGTCGCTCGAGGCGAAAAGTCTCGAGAGGGCCCTGTCGCCGCTGGCGCCCCTGTTCGCGGGCAACGAGTTTTCCATCGTCGTGTCGTCGGACGGCTCTCCGGAAGACGGAGTCGCGCTGGAATACGCGGCCTCGGTCCTGCGCGAAGCGGCGGTGTCGGCGGGCGGCAGGTACATCGAAGGGCGCCGCGGCGAACTCCTGGTGGAGATGTACGCGGCCGGGGCGGGGTCGAGGGCGACGGAGAGGAACCTGGTCGTTTCGCTCGGCGACTTCGTCCGCGTCCCCGTCCTGTACAGCGAGAGCCTCCTGGGGGAGTCGGGGATCGTCGTCCTGGTCCGGGACCGGGACGGCAAGCCGGTCCCGCTCGGGACGCCGCCCGACAGCCGCCGCGGCGACGGGGAATATTACCTCTTCCGGGTCATCGGCCCGATCCGGAGGTAGGACATGCGTCTTCCGCCGAACGGCAAGGAACACGCGCTCCGCGCGGCCCGGCATCCGGCATGATCAACGCCCTGACGGTCGATCTCGAGGACTGGTACCACGTCTGCGGCGCGGGGGCGGCCGTCGACCCGTCCCGGTGGGACGCCTACGAGAGCCGTGTGAGCCGGAGCACGGACCGCGTGCTTGCCCTCCTGCGCGGCCGCGGGGTCCGCGCGACGTTCTTCGTGCTCGGGTACATCGCGGAGAGGGAGCCGCAGCTCGTCCGGGCCATCGCGGCGGAGGGACACGAGGTGGCCACGCACGGGCATTTCCACCGCCGGATCTTCGAGATGACCCCGGGCGAGTTCGAGGAGGATCTCGTCGGGTCGATCGAGGCGATCTCCTCGGCGTGCCGCGCGCCCGTCGTCGGCTACCGGGCGCCCGAGTGGTCGATCCGGCCCCACGCGCTCTGGGCCCTCGGAATCCTTCGGAAGCACGGAATCCTCTACGATTCCAGCATGGTGCCGCTGACGCGGATGGGCGACCCCTCCTTTCCGCGCGACCCGCGCGCGTTCGCGACCCCCTGGGGGGAGATCCGCGAATTTCCGTTGACCACCCTCCGCTGCTTTGGAGAGAATATACCGTTCACCGGGGGGCTGGCCCTGCGCATGTTTCCCTATTTCTACGTCGTTTCCAAGATACGGCGGCTGAACGCGGCCGGCCGGCCGGCCCTGATCTACGTCCACCCGTGGGAGTTCGACGTCGAGCAACCGAGGATCGAGCTGCCCCGGAGCCGCCGGTTCATGCACTATTTCAACCTCGCGGCAACCCCGGGAAAGCTTGCGGGTCTGCTCTCGCACCTTCGATTCGCACCCGTCCGCGAGGTCCTGGGAGTCTGAGAACAGGGTGAGAGACCGCCGTTACCTCCTGTCCCTGGCGGCATCCGTCGCGGCCGCCGCGCTGGCGCTTGCCGGGCTCTTCCTCTTCGTGACCCTGACGGGTTGGCCCGGAGCGTTCGCGCTTGCCGCGGTCCCGGCCGCGTTTCTCGGCTGGTTCTACCTGGGACCCCGCCCGGACCTGGCGCCCAAGGCGGGGCGCGACCCCGGAGGGTCGGCGGATGCGTAGGCGGGTCGCCGTCACCGGCCTGGGGATCGTCACGTCACACGGGCTGGGCCAGGCCGTGAACCGGGAGTCGGTCCTTTCCGGGCGGACGAGCATCCGGGAGATCACGCTCTTCGACAGCGCGGGCTATCGGGCGAACAGGGCCGGCCAGGTCGCCAAGCTTCCGACGGCCCCCTGGACGCGTTTCAGGCCGTCGCGCCTGGACCGGGCGTCGCACCTGCTGCACCACGCGTTCGCCGAAGCCCTCGAGGATTCGGGCCTCTCCGCGTCCGGTCTCGCCTCGGCACGCCCGGTCGTCGCGCTGGGGACGACCCTGGGGGGGATGGGGTCGGGCGAGCGGTACCACGCGGAGTACCTGGCGAAGGGAGCTGCCCGGGCCCGGCTCTCCCTGCTCTACGACCACCTGGCCCATTGCCAGCCGATCCACCTCATGGAGGAATTCTCGCTGCCGGGAGTGCCCGCGGTCTTCTCCAATGCCTGCGCCTCGGGAGCGAGCGCCGTGGGACACGCCTTCCACGCGGTCCGCGCCGGCCGGGCCCGCGCCGCGGTCTGCGGGGGATACGACCCGCTCTGCGAGTTCGTCGTCGCCGGCTTCCACTCCCTCCAGGCCCTGACGGCGGAGCTCTGCCGGCCCTTCGACCTCAACCGGAGCGGCCTCGTCATCGGCGAGGGCGCGGGCGTCCTCGTGCTGGAGGAGTGGGAGGCCGCGCGGGAGCGCGGGGCCCGGATCGCGGGGGAGATCGCGGGATTCGGCGAGTCCACGGACGCCTTTCACATGACGCGGCCGGACCCCGAGGGGCAATGGGCGGCCCTCGCGATCCGGCGGGCTCTCGCCGACGCCGGCGCCGGGCCGGACGAGATCGACTACGTCAACGCCCACGGGACGGGGACGCCGTTCAACGACACCGCGGAGGCGGCCGCCCTCTTCGCCGCGCTGGGGGAGCGCGCCGCGGAGATCCCCGTCAGCTCCACGAAGCCGCAGGTGGGCCACGTCCTCGGCGGAGCCGGGGCGGTCGAGGCGATCTTCACGCTGATGGCGCTCGCCGAAGGACGGCTGCCGCCGCACGCGAACTACGAGACGCCGGACCCCGCGTGCGGGCTCCGGGTCGTCCGCGGGGCGCAGGCGCGCCCGGAGCGGTTGCGGACCGCCCTGTCGAACTCGTTCGGGTTCGGCGGGGCGAACGCGGTGCTGCTGCTCAAGGCGGCCGGGGACGGCGCGGCATGAGGGCCGTCGCGGTCAGCGGCGTCGGGGTCGTCTGTCCCGGAACGATCGGCCGGCGGGCGCTCGAAAGCGGGCTGGGGGACGGGCGCGTCGCCGGGCGTCCGCCGCGCCTCGGCGACCTCGAGCTCGAGAGCTTCCTCCGGAACGCGCGGCCGTTTCGCCGGGGAGCCCAGGCGACCCGGTCGGCGCTTGCGGCCGCCGCCCTGGCGCTGGACGACGCGGGCATCGGAGCGGGCGAGCTCGGGGGCGAGCGGGCCGGCCTGGTGGTCGGCGTCACCCACGGCGCCATCAACTACTCGACGCAGTTCCACAGGGAG
This sequence comes from Deltaproteobacteria bacterium, assembly GCA_050263015.1. Lineage (GTDB taxonomy): Bacteria > Desulfobacterota > Deferrimicrobia > Deferrimicrobiales > Deferrimicrobiaceae > JBLMWX01. The sequence goes on from JBLNEU010000406.1 coordinate 4,404, forward strand.
CTGCTGGCGCAGGGGCCGGCGGGGGCGTCCCCCCTGTTCTTCGCCGAGTCGGTGCTCAACGCGCCGGCCGGCAACGGCGCCATCGCGTTCGGAATCCGCGGCCCGGTCCACACGCTGATCGGGGACGAGACGGTCGGGACCCAGGCGATCGACCTGGCCGCCTTCCTGCTCGACTCGGAAACCGTGGAGCGATGCCTCGTGGTCGGGACCGAGGAGTGGTCCGACGTCGTCAGGGACGCGTACGGCCGCGCCGGCCGGCTGAACCGCGAGAGCGGCGACGGCGCGCCGGAGCCGCCGTCCGAAGCCGCGGCGGCGCTCGTCCTTGAGCTCCCGGAGGCGGCGGCGCGCCGGGGAGCGGTTCCACGCGCCGTGATCTCGGGCTGGACTCTTGGCCGGGGCGGGGCCGGCCGGATGGAGAGCGCGATCGCCGACGCGGTCCGGGACGGATTCCGCCGCTGCGGCCCGTCGTGCGCCGCCGCGGACCACGTCGTGCTTCCCACGGGCCCCTACCGCGCGGCCGCCCGGCGGGGCATCGTGCTGGCGCGGGGGTCGGATGCGCCGCCCGTCCGCGAGGTGGACCTGCGCCCGCTGGCGGGCCATCCCGTCGGGGCGGCCAACCTCCTGCAGGTCGCGGCGTCCGCAACGCTGCTGTCGGCGGGCCGCCTCCGGGGGCCCGGCCTTGTCGTTGCGGCGGGCCTCGAGCGGACCGTGTCGGCCGCGGTCCTGACGGCGCCGGGCGGGGCGGGACCGTGACGGGCGCGGACGCCGGCGGACTCCGGCAGATCCAGGAGGGGGCCGCGGCGCGCGCCGTCCTTCCGGGCATCTTCGAGCTGGCGGAGCGGGAGGGGATCCTCCGGCGGATGAAGGATCTCTCGCCGTTCGGCGTCGAGGATCTCTGCCGGGCGCTGCACGCCGACCTCGGGTACGCCGTATCGCTCGGGAACCGGGGGCGGATGATCGGGCTGCTCGTCGGCCTCCTCTCGGAGTGCGGCCGGCTGCTGGAGGACGGGACGAAGTGGCGCTGGGCCGGCGACGGGAACGACGGGATCGCGGATGTCCCCGGCGGCGCGGTCATCTCCGCCGGAGCCCCGGAGCCGCCCGACGACGGGCAGGTCCCCTTCTTCCGCAAATGCATCGAGGCTGCCCCGGCGTACCTGCGGGGCGGCCTTCCGTTCCTGT
>JBLNEU010000407.1:0-3099 GCA_050263015.1 Deltaproteobacteria bacterium
GGTTCGCGGAGGCGCAGGCCGCCGCCGCCCTCCGGCGTCTCGAAGAACTCGGGCTCGTCGACGACCGGACCCTCTGCGCCCAGCTGGCCCGCTCTTACCGGGACGTCCGCCGGTACGGCCCGAGGAAGATCGCCGGAGCGCTCAGACTCAGGGGTTTCCCGCCCGCCATGGTCGAGGAGGTTCTCGGCGAGGTTTCCTCTCCCGAGGAAGACCAGGCCGCCGCGGAAGCCGCGCTGCGCAAGAAGTTCCGCGCGGGCCTTCCGCCGGGCCGGGAGGGCGCCGCGAAGGCGTACCGCTTTCTGTCCGGCCGCGGGTTCGACCCGGACGCGTGCCGGCGGGCCATCCGCGGCCTGCCGCGCGATATCGAAGAGGGGGAGGAGTGAATGGGCACGACCGGAGCCGCGCTGCGCGCCGCCTTCCTGGCGTATTTCGAGAAGAACGGGCACAAGGTCCTTCCCGGTTCGTCGCTCGTCCCGGCGAGCGATCCCACCCTCCTCTTCACGAACGCCGGAATGGTCCAGTTCAAGGACTACTTCCTGGGGCTCGCGTCCGCCGACTGGAAGCGGGCGGCGACGGCGCAGCGGTGCCTGCGCGTGAGCGGCAAGCACAACGACCTCGAGAACGTCGGCTACACGGCCCGCCACCACACCCTCTTCGAGATGCTCGGGAACTTCTCCTTCGGCGACTACTTCAAGAAGGACGCGATCTTCTTCGGCTGGGATTTCCTGACCCGCGAGGCGGGGCTCGACGGCGGGCGGATGACCGTGTCGGTGTTCCGGGAGGACGACGAGGCGTACGACATCTGGCACGGGACGATGGGGCTGCCCGCGTCGCAGATCGTGCGGTTCGACGAGAAGGACAATTTCTGGGCCATGGGTCCCACGGGGCCGTGCGGGCCGTGCTCGGAGATCATCTACGACCAGGGCGAGGGGACCGGGTGCGGGCGGGCGACGTGCGCCGTGGGCTGCGACTGCGACCGGTACCTGGAGATCTGGAACCTCGTCTTCATGCAGTTCAACGCCGCCGACGACGGGACGAAGTCGCCGCTGCCGAAGCCCAGCATCGACACCGGGATGGGGCTCGAGCGGCTCGCCGCCGTCGTCCAGGGGAAGGCGACCAACTACGACACGGACCTCTTCCTGCCGATCATCGGCGAGATCTCCCGGATGTCAGGGACCGCCTGCGGCGCGTCGAAGGCGTCGGACGCCGCCATGCGCGTGATCGCGGACCACTCCCGGGCGGTCGCATTCCTCGTCGCCGACGGGATCCTCCCGTCCAACGAGGGGCGCGGGTACGTCCTGCGACGGATCCTGCGGAGGGCTCTCCGCCACGGCAAGAAGCTCGGCTTCGACGGCCCCTTCCTCCACAAGGTCGCCGCGACCGTCGTCCGGGAGTTCTCTTCCGCCTACCCGGAGCTCGGAAAAAGCGCCGCCTACATCGACACGGTGACGATGCATGAGGAGAAGAGGTTCCTCGAGACGCTCGACGCGGGGCTCCGGATGGTGGAGGACGAGTTCGCGCGGATGGGGAAGAGCGGCCGGACCGTCTTCGCCGGCGACGTGGCATTCAAGCTGTACGACACATTCGGTTTCCCCGTCGACCTGACGGCGGACCTCTGCCGCGAGCGGGGCGTCGCCCTCGACGCCGCGGGATTCGATGCGGAGATGGAGAAGCAGCGCGCCCAGTCCCGCACGTCCTGGAAGGGGGGCGAGGCGGGAGGGGCCGACGCCGCGGCCGCCGCCCTGTCCCGCGACGGGATCTCCGTGGAGTTCGTCGGGTACGATCGGCTGGCGTCGGACGCGATGGTCATCGCGCTGTTCCGCGGCGGCGAGCGCATCGCTTCCGCCGGGCCGGGAGACGAGGTGGATCTCGTGACCGACGTCACGCCCTTCTACGGGGAGTCGGGGGGACAGGCGGGCGACGTCGGCGCGGGCGTCGGCGGCGGGATCCGGGTCGAGATCGCGGCGACGCGGCGCCCGACGGCGGACATCGTGATCCACCGCGCGAAGGTCGCCCAGGGGACGGTGCGGGAAGGGGCGGCCCTGGGCCTGGCGGTCGACGAGGCCGCGAGGCGGCGGACCCAGGCCAATCACACGGCGACGCATCTCCTGCAGGCGGCGTTGCGGAAGGTGCTGGGGACCCACGTCAAGCAGGCCGGCTCCTACGTGGGACCCGACAAGCTCCGGTTCGACTTCAGCCACTTCGAGGCGGTGCCCGCGGACGCGCTTCGCGAGGTCGAGGACATCGTCAACGGGGCGATCCAGGCGGGCCGTCCGGTGACGTGGGAATACCTCCCGTACGAGGCAGCCGTCGCCGCGGGCGCGATGGCGTTCTTCGGGGAGAAATACGCCGACACCGTGCGCATGGTGACGGTCGAGGGTTTGAGCCGCGAGCTCTGCGGCGGGACGCACGTGAGGGGGACGGAGGAGATCGGCCTGTTCCGGATCGTGTCGGAGGGGGCGCTGGCGGCGGGCGTGCGCCGGATCGAGGCGCTGACCGGCGCCGAGGCGTTCCGCCACCTGCGGGAGGAAGCCGGCCGGCTGCACGCGATCGCGGAGGAACTCAAGGTGGCGCCGGCGGACGCCGGCGACCGGGTGCGAAAGCTCCTCGCCCAGGTGAAAGCCCTCGAGAAGGAGCTCCAGGACGCGAAACGCCGGGTGGGGAAGGACCTCGCGGGCGAGATCGCCGGACGCGCGGTCGAATCCGGAGGAGTGCGGATCGTCGCCGCCGAGGTCGAGCCGATGGACGCCGCGGCGCTGCGCGAGCTGGCCGACGCGGTGAAGGGAAAGATGAAGAGCGGCCTCCTGCTGCTCGGGACGCGGGACGCGGGACGCGTCCACCTCGTCGCCGGCGTGACGGCGGACCTGGCCGACGCCTATTCCGCCTCGGACATCGTCAAGAAGGCGGCGGGGCAGGTCGGCGGCGGAGGCGGCGGCCGGCGCGACATGGCGCAGGCGGGCGGAACCAGGGCGGAGGGGCTCCCGCAGGCCCTCGCGTCGCTCGCCGGGTGGGTCAAGGGACGCTGACCCGCACCGACGCACACGCGAGGAGCGATTTCTCGAACTATAACCTGCCGGGATAGATGGTTTTCGTCTTCTC
>JBLNEU010000408.1:0-4088 GCA_050263015.1 Deltaproteobacteria bacterium
CGGCGAAGCCGTAGAAGGGAACCTTGTTGATGAAGTGGAGAAACGTCTCCTTGATCTGCCCGATCCCCGAATAGAAATCGAGATGCTCGGGGTCGATGTTCGTGACCACGGCGACCGTCGGGGAAAGCTTGAGGAACGACCCGTCGCTCTCGTCGGCCTCGGCCACGAGGAAATCGCCCCGGCCGAGCTTCGCGTTGGAACCGAGGCTGTTGAGCTTCCCCCCCACCACCGCGGTCGGGTCCCACCCGGCCGTCGCGAGGATCGTGGCCACCATCGACGTCGTGGTCGTCTTGCCGTGAGTCCCGGCGATCGCGATGCCGTACTTCATCCGCATCAGCTCCGCGAGCATCTCCGCGCGCGGAATGACCGGAATCTTCCGGCGGTGCGCCTCGACCACCTCCGGGTTGTCCGGCCGCACGGCGGACGAGACGACGACCACGTGGCCGTCGCCGGGGACGTTCTCCGCCGCGTGCCCCGTCCGGATCTCGGCGCCGAGTCCCGCAAGGCGGTCCGTCGTCTCGGAGCGGCGAAGGTCGGAACCGGTCACGCGGTAGCCGAGGTTGAGGAGCAGCTCGGCGATGCCGCTCATCCCGATCCCGCCGATGCCGACGAAGTGGATGCGAAGCCCCTTCCTAAACACGCGCCGCCCCTTCCCCGATCCCCGCCTCCCGGAGGGCGGAGCGGACGATCTCGTCCGCCGCGCCGGGGCGGCCGAACGCCGCCGCGGCCTCGGAGGCGGCCGCGAGCCGGGACGGGTCTTCCGCCCACGAGGAGAAGATCCCCAGCACCTTCCCGCCCGTCGCCTCCTCCTGCCTCATCCAGACGCCGCCGCCTCCCGCGCAGAACTCTTCCGCGTTCTTCTCCTGGTGCCGGTCGGCGGCGAACGGGTACGGCACGAGGACGCACGGCTTGCCGAAGAGCGCCGCCTCCGCCACCGAGAGCGCGCCGGCCCGCATCAGCACCGCGTCGGCACGGGGAAACACCTCCCAGATCCGTTCGGAGAAGGCAAACGGCTCCACCGGGAGCTCCTCCGCCCGGACCGCCGCCGCGACCGCTTCGAACTCCGCGCCGCCGGTCTGGAGAATGAAGCGCATCGGCCGGGCATCCTTGCGCACGGCGCGGGCCATCGCGAGAACGAGCCCGTTGATCGACCGGGCCCCCTGCGATCCCCCCATCGCGAAGACCGTGAACGGGACGCCGGAAGGCCGGACGCCGCGGGACGCGAGGGCCGCTGCGACGACGTCCCGGCGCACCGGGTTCCCGGTCACGACCGCACGGCCGTCCGGGAAGAATGGAACGGCCCCCGCGAATCCCGCGAACACGCGGCGCGCCGCGCGGCCCAGCAGCCGGTTCGCCCGCCCGGGCACCGAGTTCTGCTCCTGGAGGAACAGCGGGATCCCCGAGAGCGTCGCCGCGAGAGCCACGGGCACCGACGCGTACCCGCCGACGCCGAAGACCGCGTCCGGCCGGCGACGCCGCAGGACCGAGAATGCGACGGCGAACCCGCGCGTCATCCGCGCGATCCCCCGGATCGCCCCCGCTCCCTTGCCGCGCACCTGGCCGGACGGGACGAAGTCGATCGCGAAGCCGCGGGCAGGAACCGCCCGGGCCTCGAGGCCGCTCTCCGTCCCCACGAACGACACGGCGCCGCCGGGGAACGCGGAGAGGAACGCCTCAGCAATCGCGATCCCCGGAAACACGTGGCCTCCGGTTCCGCCGCCCGCGATCATCAGGCTCGGAGACAAGCGCGTCCGCTCCTTTCATCGAGATGTTGACGAGGACCCCGACCGCCGCCAGGTGGAGGACGAGGGAGCTCCCTCCGTAGCTCAGGAAAGGCAGGACCATCCCCTTGGGCGGAAGCATCTTGAGCCCCACCATCATGTTCGCCAGCGCCTGGACGCCGACGACGACGGACAGCCCCATGGCCAGGTACTTCCCGAAGGGGTCGCGGGCGCGGTGGGCGATCCGGAATCCCACCCAGACCAGGGTGATGAAGCATGCCCCCACCGCGACGACGCCCGCGAAGCCGAGCTCCTCCCCGATGACCGAGAAGATGTAGTCCGTGTGCATCTCGGGCAGGTAGAAGAGCTTCTGCTTCCCCGCCCCGATCCCCGTCCCCAGGAGCCCCCCGTTGGAGAAGGCGATCAGCGACTGGACGACCTGGTACCCCGCCGCCTGGGCCTGCGAGAACGGATCGAGGAACGCCTTGAGGCGCGCCAGCCGGTACGGCGCGGACCAGATGAGCGCGACCACGCCCAGCGCCCCCGCGCCGGCAAGGCCCGCGAGAAGGCGCCAGGGGAGCCCGGCGATGAACAGGAGGGCGACGAAGGAGGCGCCGATCACGACCGCCATCCCGAAGTCGGGCTCCTTGAGGATCAGGAGGACGTATCCCGCCATCACGGCGAGCATCGGGAGGAAGGCCTTCCCTCCGCCGCGGGGGTTCTCGCCCCGCCGGTCGATCGCATGGGCGGCGTAGGCCACCAGGACGAACTTCGCCAGCTCGGACGGCTGGAAGGTTGCGACCCGCAGGTTCAGCCATCGGGACGCGCCGTTGGCCGCGTGCCGGATTCCGGGAACGAAGACGAGCACCAGGAGCGCGAGGGTCGCCCCCATGATCGGCCAGATCCGCCGCCGGTAGACGTCGTAGTCGATCCGCGCCAGGACGAGGGCCGCGGAGGCGCCGACGGCGGCGAAGAGGACCTGCCGCTTGAAGAAGTACGCCGCGTCGTGTCCGAGCCGGGCCGCCGACTGCGCCGTGACGGAGGAGGCGCTGTACACCATCACCGCGCCCACGCCCGTGAGGATCGCGGCGCACAGGACGAGGATCATGTTCTCGTGCCGCTTTCCCAGGTTCATACCCTAGAGCCCCCTGACCGCTTCGCGGAACGCGTCGCCCCGCTCCTCGAAGTTGCGGAACATGTCGAAGCTCGAGCAGGCCGGCGAGAACAGGACCACGTCCCCGGGCCGCGCCAGCGCGGCGGCCTCCCGGACGGCTTCCGGAAGCGAGCCGGCGGCCTCGAGCGGGACGGCCCCCGCGAGCTCGCGCGCCATCCTCTCGCGCGCCTCGCCCAGGAGCACCGCCGCCCGCGCCTTGCGGCGCAGCGGCTCGCGCAACGGCCGGAAGTCGACGCCCTTGTCCTTTCCGCCCGCGATGAGGACGACCGGCTCCTCGAAGCCGTCCAGGCACTTGAGCACCGCGCCCACGTTGGTCCCCTTGGAGTCGTTGTAGTACGCCACGCCGCCGACGGACCGCACGAACTCGACGCGGTGCGGCAGCCCGCGGAAGGCGGCGAGCGCCTCCCGCACGGCCGGGGGCGGGACGCCCATCCGGCGCGCGGCCGCGATCGCCGCCATCGCGTTCTCGACGTTGTGCGTCCCCGCGATCCTGAGAAGCGAGCGGGGGTACCGCTCCTCCGTCCCGCCCGCGCGCAGGACCATGTCGCCGCCCGCGAGGAAGATCCCCCGGTCGAGCGGGCGCGCGAGGGAAAAGGGGATCCGAACCGACGGGATGGCGCCGGCCCGCGCGCCGACTTCCGGGTCGTCCGCATTGACGACCGCCGCGTCGCCCGGCCCCTGGTTGCGGAAGACCGCCATCTTCGCCTCCGCGTACGACGCGAAATCCCGGTACCGGTCCCGGTGATCCTCCGTGATGTTCAGGAGAACCGCCACGCGGGGGCGGAACGCCTCGATCGCCTCCAGCTGGAAGCTCGACACCTCGACGACGCCCCAGTCGTACGGCTCGCCCGCCGCCTCGGCAAGAGGCGTCCCGAGGTTTCCTCCCACGAACACGCGCGGAAAGGCGCGGCAGGCCATGTCGCCCAGCAGCGTGGTCACCGTCGATTTCCCGTTCGTCCCCGCGACGGCCGCCACCTGCCCCCGGAAGCGGCGGTACCCGAGCTCCAGCTCCCCCCACACCGGCGTCCCGGCGCGGCGCAGCGCCTCCCGCGGAAGCTTCTCCGCCGGGACCCCCGGGGACAGGACGACGAGATCGACGCCCGACGCGACCTTCTCGCCCGGCATCCCTCGCACGAAGGCGACCTGCGGGGGAATCGCCCGGCCGAGGGTCTGCTCGACCGCCTCCCTGGGCC
>JBLNEU010000409.1:0-5113 GCA_050263015.1 Deltaproteobacteria bacterium
AGCCTTGCCGGCGACCGGGGAATCCCTTCCTCCGTACGACTGATCTGCCTGCTCGCGGCCTTGGCAGCGGCGACGGCGGGATGCGCTTCCCCGGTTTACCGGAAGCATCCGGAGCTCTCCCGGAAGACGCGTGCGATCCGCGACATGGGGCTGCTTCCGCCCGCGATCGCGATGTACGAGGAGCGGTTCCGGTTCAAGCTTGTCCCCCGCGAGGAGTGGTCACGCGAGGCGACGGACGCCGTCCGCAAGGCGTTCATCGAGGAGATGACGGCCGCGGGGCTTCCGGTCGCGGCGATCGGCGGGGAAGATCGGGAACTCTCCGAGATGGCCGAGCTGTTCGGGGCGGTCGATTTCAGCATCGGCCGGCATGTCTACAAGGACGCCTTGAAGGAGACTTTTCCCGGGAAGGTCCGCGCCTTCGATTACTCGCTCGGGGCGGCCGGGGAGGCGATGGCGCGGCATGGCGTGGATGCGGTCTGGATCGTCACCGGAGCCAATCTCCTGCCGACGGCGGGAACGCAGGTCGCGGATGCCGTCGATGTCCTGATGGCCATCGCGGGCGGACTCGGCGGGGCCCCCACGTTCGCGCCGTACCTGGTGAAGCTCGAATTCCGGGCGGCGCTCATCGACGGGAACGGCACGGTCCTCTTCTACTGCAGGCTGGGCGAGGCGGACCTCTGGCGGGCCGCGCAGGATATCGCTCGCGCCGATCCCTCCATGGCGGGCCAGGATCCCGGACGGGACGTCGGCGACGCGTCCATCAGGGACGACATCCGGGATCCGAGGATCGCCCGGCGATGCGTCCGGGCGTTGATCTCCGAATTCCGGAAGGCGACGGCGCCATGAGACGCGTTCTCGCCGGCATTTTCGCCGTCGTGCTTCTGCTCGAAGCCGCCGGCTGCGGTCTCGGGTGGAAGCATCGGGCGGGAGCGCTGGTCGTGCCGGCCTCCCATTCCCAAGTCTCCGGGAGCCGGAACGCCGCTTCCGACGTCGATGCCGGCGCGGCCGCGGTTGCCGGGGAAGTCGCGCCGCCGCGCCCCATCCTGCTGACGCTCCCCGAAGGGTGGAACTGGGTCATGCGAGGAGACGACTTCGTGGCGACGAGAGACGGCGTCTTCCTGCAGAGCATCGTCGTCGAACGGATCCACGTCGGCCAGTCCGAGCAACCCTCCGGGGCGTTCCCGCTTGCGGCGCTCTCGTCAAAACAGTGGCCCGTTCGAACGGTTAAGAACCTGAGGAGGCGCTTTGCGCCGCGCATGTCGGCTGGAAGCGCCGCCGAGGTCGTCCTGGAGAGCCGAAAGAGCGATCCGGCCGTCGCAGGGCTGGAGGTCCGGGAGGTCGGGACGCGGACGATCGCGGGGATCCCGGCCTTCAAGGTCGTGTTCGATTTCCGACTCAAGAACTCTTCGGGCCTGCCGGCGTACAGGTCGGTCTGTTACGGATTCATGCGCGGGGAATGGTATTACGGATTCGAGTACACGGCGGCCGCGCGTCACTATTTCGCAAAGGACGCAGAAACATTCGACTCGGTCGTGCGAAGCGTCGCCCTCGGCGGGGAGTGAGCCGCGTCCCGTCGGTCCCGCCGGGACCGGCCTACCCCCTCCCGGACGCCCCCCACTTGCCGTGGAAGACAATCTCGTCGAGCGGTCTGCGCGGCGGCCCCCCCTTGCCGGCGTTCTGCGGATAGCCGAGGGGGAAGAGGCCGACGATCCGGATCCCGGCGGGGATGGCGAGAAGCTCGGCCAGCGCGCTCTCGTCGAAGACCCCCACGAAGACGGTTCCCAGCCCCACGTCGTGGGCGGCCAGCATCAGGTTCTGCGCCGCGATGCCGAGATCGGTCATGTAGTACCGCGCGTCCCGCAGCTCTCCCGACCGTGCCGGGTCCGCGCACGCGACGATCACCACGGGCGCCTGGGCCAGCCCTTTTTGCGCGGGGTTGGCCTTGTAGCCCAGGGGCGCGAAGTACGCCTCGACGAAGGACAGCTCGCCGATCCGCGCCCTCGCCTGCGGGTCCTGCACCACCACGAACCGCCAGCATTGCATGTTCGCCCAGGAGGGCGCCATCCGGGCCGCTTCCAGGACCGCCTGGAGTTTCTCGGGCTCGACCGGCCTGTCGAGGAACTTCCGCACGCTCCTCCTGGTGCGGATCGCTTCAAGCGTTTCCATGGCGGTGCCTCCCTCCGCTTGCGGGTCTTCGACGGCCGGGACGCCGGCATCCCGATGCCCGTCGCCGTCAGGCGGGGAGTCTATCACCCGGCGCCGCGTCGGGAAAGCGCCTCGTCCGACCGCACCCCCTCGATCACGCTGACTTCTCGGGTGGTGGAGACGACGCGGGTAAGCCGAAGCCCGGCCGCCGGTCGAAGCCGCGGTCGTCCGGCCGCGCGGCGATCTTTCCACCCCCGGAAACGTTTCCGATCCGGGCAACATCTCTCTTAAGAGAGTCCGTGAGCCGCGCGGGGCCCGGGTCATGCGAGAAGCCAGGAACTACACCGTTTTCGATGGGATGAAGGCCGAGTCGTTCGCCGGAGAACTGCTTGCCACCCTGAACCACGGCGCCCTCTGCCTCATGATCTCCCTGGGCCACCGTACCGGGCTCTTCGACTATGCCATCTCGACCATGCACTGCATGACCGTGTCGCTGGCGCAGGGCGGCGAAGGAGTCGGCGCGATGTGGGGCGAGGGGAAAACGCGCGAGTATCTGCACAGAGCCGGCTTCCGGCACGTTCGGACAAACCGGCTCGCGCACGACATCCAGAACAACTGGTACGTGGCGAGGAAGTAAGGCCGGACGAGGCTCTCCGTCAACCCGCCATCAACCCCTCGAAATGCCGAAACGGGACGGAGGTCGGCGCCGTGGCGAGATTTCTCATCGAAGTGCCGCATGAAGAGGACGAGCGTGCGTGCGCCCGCGTCGTCGAGATCTTCCTGAAATCCGGCTCCCATTTCGTGACGCATACGGATTGGGGATGCATGGACGGAGAGCACAAAGGGTGGCTCATCGTGGAGGTGGAGACCAAGGAGGAGGCCCGCCGCATACTGCCGCCCGCTTTCCGCAATTGCGCCCGGATCGTGGGCCTGAACAAGTTCTCGATGGAGCAGATCGGCGAGATCCTCCTCCATCACCGCAACTGACGGGCGGGAAGGCGTCGACGACGCCCGCTTCAGCGACCCGATCCCGGGGGCCGGCCGCCCCGGCAGATGAAGCGGCAGCTGTCGGAGTGCAACGGAGCGCCGTAATGGGCCATCGGCGCGGGGACGCCGTGATCTACGCGGGACCGCGTGCGTGCCCGCTGCAATAGAGCCCGCCCCGGAACCGCTGCCCGCGGAGGTCGCATCCCATGGAAACGACCCGCAAGAGGGAGGTTCCCGGATGCGGCGACAAAATAGCCATATTGCTCCGACCGTCTTGCTGGCGGCGATGCTGCTTGCCCTGCCGGCGCCGGGGGCCGGTCAGCTCATCATCGATACGCACAACCTGACGACCACCGATCTGCCCGGCCTTCTCGACCGGGTGCGGGCCGCGGACGCCGTCTTCGTCGGCGAATCCCACGAAAACGCGGACCACCACGCGGCCCAGCTCAGCGTCATCAAGGGGCTGCACCAGTCGGGGGACCGGGTCGCGATCGGCCTCGAGATGTTTTCGACCGACAGCCAGGCGGCCCTCGACGGCTGGATTGCCGGGCGGATCGGCGAGACGGAGTTCGTTCCGATCTTCGCCCGGAATTGGGCGGGGGGCTCCTGGTCGTCCTACCGCGGCATCTTCCTCTACGCCCGCGAACACCGGATTCCCATGGTCGCGCTCAACGTGGACCGGCAGGTCGTGAGCCAGGTCGCGCGCCACGGATTCCAGAGCCTCGGGGAGGTCCCGGGCACCGGCGTGCGGAACGTCCGCTGCGACGCCAGCGAGCGTTACCAGGGCTTCCTTCGGGAAATCATCCGGCGTCACGGACAGGCCCGGGATCAAGCCATGCGCTATAATCGCTTCTGCGAGGCGCAGGTCCTCTGGGACGCCGCGATGGCGTGGAACCTCGTCGACTTCCTCGGGAAGAATCCCGACCGGACCGTCGTCGTCCTTGCGGGGCTGTTCCACTCGTGGAAGCACGGGATCCCGGAGCGGGTGCGGGTCCAATCGTCGGCGACGACGGCGGTCATCGTCCCGTCCGGACCGGACAGTCCGTTCGGCTACGGACTGACCAGGGAGGACGCCGATTACATCTGGTGGTTCGAAGGCGGCGCACGGGATGCCTGATGCCGGGCCGCGCCCGAACGGCGCTGGCCCGATCCGGATCCTCGTCAGCTCCTGCCTGCTCGGAGAGCGGGTCCGTTACGACGGGGGGCACAAGAGGGACGCGTTCCTCGTGGAAACCCTTGGCCATTTCGTCGAATACGTCCCCGTCTGCCCCGAGTCGGAATGCGGCCTCCCCACGCCGCGCGAGTCGATGCGCCTGGTCGGCGATCCGTCCTCCCCGCGGCTGGTGACGGCCCGGACCGGCGTCGACCACACGGAGCGGATGCTCCGCTGGACGCGGGAGAAGCTCAAGGAGCTCGAGCTCCTCGACCTGTGCGGCTATATCTGCAAGAAGGACTCCCCCAGCTCGGGGATGGAACGGGTGAAGGTGTACGGGGAGTCGCGCGTCCCGGAGACGTCCGGCGCGGGGATGTTCACCCGGGCCTTCATGGAACGCCTCCCCTTGGTCCCCGTCGAGGAGGAGGGACGCCTCCAGGACCCCGTCCTGCGCGAGATGTTCATCGAGCGGGTCTTCACGCTCCGGCGGTTTCGGGACCTCGTCAAGACCGGAAAGACCCGGGGCGGCCTCGTCGCGTTCCACGCGGACCACAAGTTCCTGCTCCTGTGCCACGGCCGGCCGCTCTATTCCCTCATGGGGAAGCTCGTCGCCCGGGCGAAGGAATTCCCCGCGGACGAGCTGTACGCGCGGTACCGGGAACTGCTCATGGAGGCGCTCGCCCGCCGGCCCACGGCGGGCAGGCGCTCCGACGTGCTGACCCACATGGCGGGCCACTTCCGGAAGATCCTCACGGCGGACGAGAAGCGGGAGCTCCTCGAGGTGATCGCGCGGTACAGGGCCCGCCTGCTCCCTCTCGTCGTCCCGCT
>JBLNEU010000410.1:0-3665 GCA_050263015.1 Deltaproteobacteria bacterium
GGCGCCTTGACGAGCTCGCCCGTCAGCATCAGGCGCAGCGCCCGGCTCCGTCCCACCAGGTGGACCAGCCTCGGGCCGCCGCCCCAGCCGCTCGTGATCCCCAGCTTGATCTGCCGGAAACCCAGCTCCGCCGTCTCGCTCGCGACCCGGAAGTCGCACGCGACCGCCGTCTCGCAGCCGCCGCCGGCCGCCAGCCCGTTGACGGCGGCAATCACCGGCCACGGGAACCCGGCCAGAAGATCCGTCACCTCCTTCATCGCCGCGATCATGGCGCGGGCCTCGTCCACGGTCCTGATCTTCTGGAACTCCTTGAGGTCTCCCCCCGACAGGAACGTCTTCTTCCCGCTGCCCGTCAGCACCATGGCCCGGAGCGCGTCCTCCGACGCCAGCCGGAGCAGGAGATCCCGCAGCTCCCGGATCGTCTGCATGTTGAGCGCGTTGTGGACCTCCGGCCTGTTGACCGTGACGATCCCGACGCTGCCTTCCTCCTTGTAGAGCACGCTCCCCTTCACGTTGTCCCCCGTCCGTTTCCGTTTTTCGCCGAGCCGCGTCCTCGCGCGGAGTCAGCCAATGCTACCAGATTGCGGCGCCGGCGGGGATGGCGTCTTCCGCCGGGCCGACCTGTATTATGCTTGAAGGAGAATCCTGGCTTCCCTCGAATCACCGGGATGCGTCCGACGGGTGCCCTTGGACGTTCGAAGCGACAGAGGCCTCCAGCTGCTCATCTTCTCGCTGGTCGCCGCCAATTTCACGATGATCTACCTCCCGCAGCCCGTCCTCCACGTGATCCGGGGGGAATTCGGGGTGACGGAATCGGTCGCGTCGCTGCTGGTCTCCGCGGTGATCTTCGGGATGGCGCTGTCCAATCTCCCGTTCGGGGTCCTGGCGGACCGGTACCCGGTGCGGCCGCTCTTCATCGCGGGCGGAACCGTCATCGCCCTCGCCGGGCTTTTCTGCGCCGCGACGAGCGACCTCCGGCTCATGGTCGCCGCCCGGTTCGTCCAGGGGCTGTTCGTCCCGTCGCTCACGACGTGCCTCGTGGTCTACCTGGTCCGGAATCTCCCGCCGGAGCGGCTGAACGTCGTGACCGGGTCCTACGTCGCGGCCACGGTGGCGGGAGGGCTCGGGGGAAGACTGCTCGGGGGATTGATCCACGTTCCGGCGCACTGGCGGTACGCGTTCGTCACGTCGTCCGCCCTGCTCCTGTGCGCCACGGCCGCCGCCGCCTTCCGGCTTCCGCGGGAAGAGGGCCGGCGCGAGCCGGAGAAGGTGGTCCCCGGCTTCGCGAAGCTTCTGTTCGATCCCAAGGCGCGGCGAAGCTACCTGGTCGCGTTCGGCGGGTTCTTCGTCTTCTCCTCGATATTCAACTACCTGCCGTTCTACCTGGCCGGCCCCCCGTTTTCGGCGTCCGTCCACCTCATCACGCTCATGTATCTTTCCTACGGCGTCGGCATCTTCGCCGGACCGCTGTCGGGGAGACTCAGCAACCGGATCGGAAACGGCGCCACGATGGTCCTGGGATCGGTGCTGTTCGCCGCGGCGATCTGCGCCACCTTCGTCCCCTCCCTCGCGGCCATCGTCTTCAGCCTTCCCCTGGTCTGCGGCGGCTTCTTCTCGATCCACGCCGCGGCGGCGGGCTCCCTCAACCGCAATCTCGGCGCCGGCCGGGGGCGGGCCAACTCGCTGTACGTCCTCTTCTACTACCTGGGGGGTTCGCTGGGCATCACGGCCGGGGGTCGCGCGTACCAGGGTTACGGGTGGCGGGGGGTCGCGGGGCTGGGGATCCTGATGCTTGCCCTCCCGTTCGCGATCGGCATCAGGGAATACCGGGAGGGGCGGGCCTGCGCGCTCCCCTCCCGGTCCACGGGCGGGTAAATGATGTCCGGGCCGGATTCCCGGGTCGATCCGAGGCCTTCTCTACGACGCCTCGACCAGCCGGACGAGGTCGCCCGCCTTGGCGCGGAGCTCTTCGGTCCATTCGATCGCGTGGACCGTCTTGAGGTGGTCCGCGATCGTCCCGATGATTTCCTCCTCGGTCTCGCCCTTGATCGCGAAATCGCAGTTGAGGCCCATCGCCCTGCACGTCAGTCTCTTTTCCATGGCGCACCCCCGTCTCCCGTTGCCCCGTTGCCGCCGCCATATATCCATCGACATTTATATGATATCCCGATCGCGAGCCGCTGACAAAGTGTTCGCGGCGGAGCTCGTCCGGCGTCGGGCTTCAGGGGTCCGCGGGAACGGGTGACGGGACGCCCGGGCCCGCGTTCCGGCGCGCCGGTGTTATGATCGGGGGTGGCGGATCGCAGGCGGGGAGGCCGCGTGGCGCGCGAACATGTCGTCAGGCCGATCGGCGTCATCCGGTCGGCGGTCAGGTCGCTCGAGGACGCCCCGAAGCAGGGGGCGCTGGCCGGGACGGAAAGCGAGATCGTCGTGGACCCCGACTACGCGGAGGCGCTCGCCGGGCTTTCGGCGCGGGTCGGGCCGGGAAGCGCCGCGGCCGCGCACGGCGACGAACCGCGCCTCGGCGGGAAGATCATCGTCCTGTGCTGGATGGACCGGGCGGACCGGGGGCGGCTCAAGGTCCACCCCCGGGGGCAGGAGGACCGGCCGGAGCGCGGCGTCTTCTCGACCCGCTCCCCCCACCGCCCCAACCCGATCTCCCTCCACACCGTCGAGCTCCTGGAAGTCCGCGGGAACGTCGTGCGCGTCCGGGGGATGGACGCGATCGACGGGACGCCGGTCCTGGACATCAAGCCGCACTCGCCCGAGCTGGACGGCTGACCGAAAAGCTCAGGAACGTCCCTGGACTTTTGGCGCCGCGGCAACGTGCGCGAGCGTCACCGTCGCCTTGGCCACGAGCTTTTCCTCTCCGCCCTTCGCGGCGAAGACCTCCGACTCGGCCACGGTGATCGTCTTCCCCTGCCGGAGCACCGTCGCCCGGCAGCGAAGCCGGTCCCCGACCGCGGGACGCAGCAGGTTGATCTTGAACTCCACGGAGAGGACGAGATCGCCCGGCCGGGCCACGGTCGCCGCGGCGCCGCCGGCGGTGTGGTCGGCCACGGTCGCCTGCACGCCCGCGTGGACGTAGCCGTCCTGCTGGAGGTGCTTCGGGGCGACCGCGAGGACCGACTCGCACCATCCCGGCCCCACGTCGGACAGGACGATCCCGAGATCGCCCACGAAGGGAGCCGCGTCGAAGATGGCCCGGACATGCTCGCGAACGTCGGGCGCGAGCGCCTTCACGGGCGGTCTTCCAGGGACAGCCCGGCCCGCTTCGGGGATCCGAACCGGGCGAGCACCGCGTCGAGACGCCGCTTTCCCGTGGTCGCCTCCTCGAACGGATCTTCCTTGAGCCGGTGGGGCAGCGACATCCGGAACGCGTCCGCCAGGCACTCTTCGTCGGGGCAGTCGATCCCTTTGAGCGCGGCAAGGGCCTTCGCGCTCTTCAAGATGGTGATGTCGCCGCGGTGGCCGGCCACGCCGAGCTCCGCGACCACCTCGACGACCGCCTGGAGCAGTTCGCCGGGCGCGCGGACGGCGGCAAGCCGGTCCCGCGCCGCGACGACCCGGTCCCGCAGGGCGAGGTCGCGCCCGGCCCAGGCGGCGTCGAACGCCGGGTCTCCCGACTCGAACGACAGGACCCGGTCGACGATCTCCTTCCGAAG
>JBLNEU010000411.1:0-2698 GCA_050263015.1 Deltaproteobacteria bacterium
CCGGGAAACGAGAGCGCAATCGCAAGGCTCGCGACCGGCAGGAGCCCGATTCTTTTCCCCATTTTTCCGGTATCCTCCATGGTCATCCTGCGAATGGGCAGATCAAGCCGTCAGAATCAGAACAGGTACGAGACGGCGGCGCCGAGCGACGTCGCGCCGCTCGCCTGGACCTCCACGCCGAGGGAGAACCTCTTCGGCAATTCGATCCGCGCCCCGGCGACGCCACCGAAGACGTCCTTCAACTTCAACGTGCCGGACGTCGTACCCACAGCCGGCTCCTGGGAAAACGACGCCGACCCGTACGCGACGTACGGGCCGCCGTAAAGCGAGACACGGTTCATCGCCTCCCAGCGCACGGGCACCGCAATGCCGGCCCGCCATATGCTTTTCACAGTGCCGGTCTGCGACCCGGCAGTCGCTTTCGCCTCCGCGAAATAGCTCACCTGCACGATCGTGCCGACTCTCCAGGTCGACTTCTTCTTCCCGCCGGAGCGGTACCAGACGTCCCGCATCCCCACGGCGCCGAACAGCTCGTCGTCGCTCTTGAACCTCACTCCGTCGTCGAAATCGGCCATCCCGAGCCTGACGAACGATTCCCCGTCCTCCGAAAAACACACCCCGGGAAAAGCGATTTCCCCGTACTTCTGGGTCTGCGTCGCTTCGACGAAGTTGCCGTCCTTCTTGAGTCTCGATACTTCCTGGAAATATCCTGCACCCAGCTCCCATTGTCCTTCTTTCCCCGGAGTTCCCGGGGGACCGAACATCCCGGCGTGAGCCGGGAAACCGATGACAAGCGCCAGCAACAGCAACAAAGGCCGCAGATGCTTATTCATCGCCACCTCTCGGAAAAAGTTGCTTAAAACACCGTCCGGGGTCCGTACGTCCCGAGGCAAAGCGAGGATACTCTACCACCAAACCGTTTCCGAAGGAACAGCCATTTGCGGCTGTTTCGCGTCCCCCGGATGATCCGCCTGCCCCGCTCCCCGCGCGCGCCGCGTTTGATGGTAATATTATAGGGAAACACCGTCGCCTCAAACCGGATTTTCTCTTTCGCGGCAGGCGCTTGACGTACGTCAATGCGTCCCGCGGCTCGACCGCCTAATCTGGGACCACGCTTCGAACTCCCGACTGGAGGCATGAGGGATGACGAAAAAGGTTGCCTTTTGGATCCTGGTGCTGGGAACGGTCTCCTCCTCGATCCTGTTCCTGGCCGCGACGTGGGACACGCACCGGCAGGTGGTCGCCCTCTCCAACGTGGACAAGCTGTCCGACCGTGTGGTCGCGGGCAAGGCGGCGTTCCAGAAATACAACTGCAACGACTGCCACACGATCCTGGGCTTCGGGGCCTATTACGCCCCGGATCTCACGCGGGTCGTGCAGCGCATCGGCGAGGACGGAATCCGGTTCCGGGTCAAGAACCCCGAGAAGGCGTTCGCAAAATCCTGGCGGAAGATGCCCAACGCCCGCGCCTCCGACGCCGAGATCGACGACATGATCGCCTTCTTCAGGTGGGTGGGCGAGATCAACAACAACGACTGGCCGCCCCAGGACAGCAAGAAGCGCCTCTCGCGCGGCGAGCAGGCGATGGTCGCCTCCGCGGGCGTCTCCCCGGGCGCCGCCGTCTTCCAGACGAAGGGGTGCATGAACTGCCACGCCCTCCACGGGACCGGAGGAACGTTCGGCCCCGCGCTCGACACGGTCGGGCGGACGCTTTCCGTGGAGCAGATCGAGCATTACGTGCGCGACCCCAGGAGCGTGAACCCGAAGGCGATGATGCCTCCGCAGAAGGATCTGACCAACCGCGAGCTCGAGGAAGTCGCGAAGTTCCTCGCCAGCCTGAAATAAGGAGGACACGATGGAATACAAGTCCCAGAAGATCGCCTACTGGTATTTCGCGGCGGCGCTGCCGCTCTTCGCGCTCCAGATCCTGCTCGGGCTCTACCTCGCCTACAGCTACACGTGGACGGTCCCCCAGTCGATCGTCGACGTCTTCCCCTTCGCGACGGCGCGGGCGATGCACACCAACCTCCTCGTCCTGTGGATGCTCCTCGGCTTCATGGGCGGGACGTACTACATCGTCCCCGAGGAGACGAAATCCGAGATCTACTCCGAGAAGCTCGCCTGGCTGCAGCTCGGCGCCCTCCTCGCGATCGGCGTCGCCGCCCTGGTCGGGTTCTTCTTCGGGTGGACGAAGGGGCGGCCGCTCCTCGAGATCCCGCCGCCGCTCAACTACTTCGTCGTCGTCGGGGCCCTCGTCTTCCTGTTCAACGTCGGGATGACGATGCTCAAGGCGAACCGGTGGACCGCCATCCAGGGGACGCTCCTGGGCGGCCTCGTCTTCCTCGCCCTCCTGTATCTCTTCGGGATCCCGTTCTACAGGAACCTCGTCATCGACTGGTACTACTGGTGGTGGGTCATCCACCTCTGGGTGGAAGGCGCGTGGGAGCTCGTGACCGCGGCCATCTTCGCCTTCATCCTGATGCGCCTGACGGGCGTCGATCGCGAGGTCGTCGAGAAGTGGCTCTACGTGGAGATCGGGCTCTTCCTCTTCACGGGGATCGCCGGGACCGGGCACCACTACTACTGGATCGGCGCGCCGAAGTACTGGCTCTGGATCGGCGGCGTCTTCTCCGCCCTGGAGCCCCTGCCGATCCTCCTGATGCTCATCGACACGATGCAGCACGTCAGGAAACGCCAG
>JBLNEU010000412.1:0-10436 GCA_050263015.1 Deltaproteobacteria bacterium
CCCTACATCACCGGGATCGTCGCCGGGGCCTTCATCCTCGCGTCCCTCGTCAAGGTGTTCAACGTGAAGGAGGTCCAGCCCCTCTACCGGCTGTCCCTCCTCACCGCGCTCGCCTTCCTCCTCATGGCGCCGCTAGCCCTGTTGTCCCACCTCGGACACCCGTTCCGGTCCTACGAGATCTTCCTCACGCCCCAGAAGAGCTCCGCGATGGCCATGTTCGGGTTCGTGTACGCCTGGTACCTGATGGTCGTGCTCCTCGTCGAGATCTGGTTCGTCTACCGGCGGGACCTGATCGTGTGGGCGGACACGGGGAAGACGTGGCTCAAGGGGGTCCACCGGGTCCTGTCGCTGTTCTCGAAGGACACGAGCGAGGAGGCGACCGCCTTCGACAACAAGGCGCTCAAGGTCATCACGATCATCGGCATCCCGTCCGCGTTCCTGCTGCACGGGTACGTCGGGTTCATCTTCGGCTCCATCAAGGCGAACCCGTGGTGGAGCAGCGTCCTGATGCCGATCGTCTTCCTGTTCTCGGCGATCGTGTCCGGTGTCGCGCTCGTCATCCTGCTCTACATGATCATCATGCCCCTGATGGGCGGGAAGATCGACATCAGGTGCGTCGACAAGGGGATGTCGTTCCTCTTCTACGCCGTCATCGTGGACTTCTCCCTCGAGCTCGTCGACTTCATCCACCGCGTCTACCAGAGCGAGGAGGAGATCAAGATCCTGGGCGAGCTCGTGATGAACAAGCTGTTCTTCAGCCTCGTGATCGTCCAGGTCCTGATGGGGATGCTCTTCCCGCTGGCGATCATCTCCGCCATCAAGACGTTCAAGCGGTTCCGGGAGAGCGAGGAGCTGCGGAAACTCATGTACTTCGTTTCCCTGATCCTCATCCAGGGCGCGATCTTCGCCACCCGGTGGAACGTCGTCATCGGCGGGCAGATGTTCTCCAAGAGCTTCCGGGGCCTGACGACGTACAAGATGGAGCTCGGGGGGATCGAGGGGCTGCTCTACGCCCTCGGGCTGCTCGCGATGCCCATCATCATCCTGGCGATCTTCCTCAAGGTCCTGCCCGCGTGGAGCGACCTGCCGAAGCGCACCGAGGCGGGCTGAGCGCCTCTTCCATTCGGTCACGTGGCGGGGGACCCGCTCGCGCCCGGATCTTCGATCCGGGCTGCGCGGGCCGCCTCGGCAAGCTGACGGCGCCAGTCATCCATGGCGCCATTTCCTCGCTCATCGCTCGGCGCTTGCCTCGGAGCTCGGACCCCCGGTTTGGATTTCAATCGGTCGGGTTCTCGCCCCCGGACGGCGCTGCGCCTCCGGGGGGCTCGTCCTGCGCTTGACCCCCGAACACCGAACGATGTTCAAATGGAGTCTACGGCACAGACTCATGCAATGGGGCAAGGTGGACCGCATAGGTCACTTCGGATAACACAATCTTCAGGAAATCCGGAACACAATACACCCCACGGAGATCGCGCCCGTCGCCCGCAGATGAAGAACAGGGCAAGATGGTCTTGAATACATATGGAGCAAGATGCATAATATGGGCATGACGTGGAAGGTGTTCTTCCACAATGAGTTCGACGAGGAGTTCAAGACCCTCCACGAGGGGCTTCAGGACGAACTCCTCGCCCACGCGATCTTGCTGAGAGACTTCGGCCCGAATCTCGGACGGCCGACCGTGGATACGCTGAAGGGTTCGAAATACGCCAACATGAAGGAGCTCCGCTTCGACTGAAAGAAAGAGGTCTGGCGGGTGGCGTTCGCCTTCGACCCCAGGCGGCGGGCCATCCTGCTCGTCGGCGGGGACAAGGCCGGTGTCGATCAGAAACGGTTCTACAGGAGACTCATCGCCGTTGCCGATGAACGCTTCGAAAGGCACCTGGCATCTTTAGGCGCCGAGAGGAGCAGCCAGACAGGGAAGGAGAAAGGTCATGGCAAGAAATCTTGAACAGGTGCTGGCGAAGCTACCCCGGAAACGGCTGGAGAAGATCGAGCGCCGTGCGGCGGAACTTGCGACCCTGAAAGACCTGCGCCAGGCGGTGAAACGGACGCAGGAGGACCTCGCTTCCTCGCTGGGAGTGGGCCAGGACACGATCTCGCGTTTCGAAAAGAGGGGCGATATGTTGATCTCGACTCTGAAGCGTTATGTCCAGGCGATGGGAGGTCAACTCGAGCTGGTCGCCCGGTTCCCCGACCGTCCCCCGGTTGTGATCGACCGGATCGCGGAGCGCGCTTCGGGTCGCCGTCCCGTGCTTCGGAAAACCGCACGGCGGAAGAAACCGAGGTCTGCGGCTATCGCGTGAACAAGCGATCGTGGGGCCTGCCGCGCGCACGTCCCGCTCATGGCGCGCCCGCTTCTCGCCGGCGACCTCGTCCTCGATCCCCGTGTCCCTCTCCTTCCTTCAGCCGCCTGCTCTTGATACGATCCTCCTCATGCGAACCGGGGCAGCTAAGGAGAGAAGCTCCTCCGCGCGTCCGTCCCGCTATCCGAAAAACCGCATCAGGGGTCTTCGACCTTCCCGGACGCTCCGCGCCGGGGCCACTCGCCTTGCAAGCTTCCGACCGCGTTGGGGAAACCGCTTCGCGTATGGCGAAAACGTGTCGGACCGTGGAGTTCAGGTGATCCTGCCGTCGGGCCGCACCTATGGCTTTGCGCACGACAACAACGGCAATCTCACCCAGATCACGATGCCCAACGGCGCGGTGCACACGCTCGGGTACAACAAGTTCAACCTGGACAACTCGTACACACCGCCAGGCAATCCGGTGTACGGCACGCAGTACAACTTGGATCGCGAGTGGGTCCGGACGGCTCTTCCCTCCGGCCGCGCCATCGACGGTGGACTCTCTCATTCGTCATGCCCAATGCCAGGCGGAATAGATGTTAACCGAGCGGGGCAAGCCGGTTTCAACATAGGAGCAGGAGCGCTGACGCGTGGAGGTTCTGTGCAATATGGCCTTATGGTGAGCGAGGGCTTCCCGGACGCCGTTCCGGCAGGGGAAGATCGCGTACTGACGAAGCGCCGCGTCGCCGAGCGCAGGGCGGCGTCAAGGACGGTGGCTGGCCGAAGATCGCGATCATCGAATTCAACGTCGACGTCGGGTGAACCGCCCGTGCCCTTCGCTCAGGCGCCATCACCATAGGCAGGAGACAGGCTGGAAACGAAAAAGCACGGGACGCGCGTCCCGGGGCTTTCTTTCTTTTCGCTGCCGTCCGCGGCGGCAGCGCGACGCGGCTCAGTCCTCGATGAACGATTCGTACTCGTCGTGGCCCATCAGGCGCTCCATCTCCTCGGGGTCGGCGATCTCGAGCTCGACGACCCATCCCTTCCCGTAAGGATCCACGTTGATCAGGGAGGGATCCTCCACGGCGTGTTCGTTCACCGCCCGGATGGTCCCGGTCAGGGGGGAGAGGAGCTCGACGACGGTCTTCTGCGACTCGACATCGCCCAGCGAGTCGCCGCTCTCGACGAACTTTCCCGTCTCGGCCGGCGTCACGGAGAGAATCTCGCCGAGCTGCTCCTGGGCGTATTCCGAAAGTCCTATGCGCGCCGTGGCGCCCATCTCGAGGACCCAGAGATGGTCCTCGGAAAATTTCAGCTCCGACTCGTCCGCCATGAATCAGTTATACGGGGCCGGTCGGACCGTTGTCAACCGTCCGGCGCCGCGTCTCACTTTCCTTTTTTCAGCACGGCGAGCGCGATCTCGACGCTGCCCAGCGGGGCGCTGACCTGGATCCCGCTCACGCGGTCCGCGATCCTCTCGATGGTCTCGTGCGCGATGGCGATCCCCTCGCGCCGCCCCTCCTCCTTCGTCCGGCAGCGCGCCATCCGATCCAGGATCTCCTTCGGGACGACCACGCCGGGCACCTCGTTGTTCATGAACTCGGCGTTCTTGTAGCTCACGAGCGGGAAGACTCCGGCAAGGACCGGGATGGTCCGGGAGTACCCCTCGACCCGGTCGAGGAAGCGGAAGAGGGCCGACACGTCGAAGACCGGCTGGGTGATCGCGAACTCGGCGCCCGCGTCGATCTTCCGGAAGTACCGCTCGACCTCCCGGTCCGGGTCCACGGCGCACGGATTCGCGCCGACGCCGATGAAGAGGCCGGTCGGCGGATCGATGGCGTTGCCGCCGATGTCGAATCCGCGGTTCAGGTTGGCCGCCACCTGCGTGAGCCCGATGGCGTCGACGTCGAACACGCCGGTGACGTCCGGGTACTCGCCGATCTTGGGCGGGTCGCCGGTGATGACGAGGAAGTTGACGAGACCGCCGGCGAAGCCCCCGAGGAGGTCCGACTGCATCCCGATCAGGTTGCGGTCCCGGCAGCAGTAATGGAGGATCGGCTCGATCCCGACCTCCCGGTGGATCGTGAGGGCGGCGATCATCGGCGAGATCCGGGCCGAGGCCCGGGGCCCGTCGGGGATGTTGATCGCGTCCACCCCGGCGTCGGCGCACCTGCGCACCTTGGCCAGCATCTCGGTCAGGTCCCAGGACCGCGGGGGAAGGATTTCCACGGAGGTCGCCTTCTCCCCGGAGAGAAGTTTCCGCGCCAGGCGCGACTTCTTCTCCGGAGCGACCACGTGGACGAGCGACTCCTGCCGCGCGTACGGCTTCACCTTCACGTGCCGCTTGACGCCGGAGAGCGACCGGATCGCCCGCGCGGCGGTCCGGATGTGGGCCGGCGTCGTGCCGCAGCAGCCGCCGACGCCCCGCACGCCCAGCTCGATGTACTTCTTGGCGTACTCGGTGAAGTATTCCGGGCTCGTGAGGTAGATCATCCGTCCGCCGATGTCCCGGGGAAGCCCCGCGTTGGGCATGACGACGACCGGTTTCGACGCGACGGGCATCACGGACTGCAGGGCGTCGAACACCCCGGCGGGTCCCGTGCCGCAGTTGATCCCCACCACGTCGACGTTGTCGTCCGCGCACAGGGTCCGGGCCATCGTGTCGGCCTTCGTGCCGACCGCCGTCTCCCCGCGCTCGTTGAGGACGAAGGAGGCCAGGACGGCGAGGCCGAGGCGCCTGGCCGCCCGGGCGCCCAGCTGGAGCTCCCTGAGGTTGGTGAAGGTCTCGAGAACGACGAGGTCGACGCCCTCCGCCGCGACGGCCGCGAGCTGCTCGGCGAAGGCCCCCTCCACTTCGGGGATGCGCTCCTCGAGCAGGATCTGGCCGGGGCGGACGCACGGGCCCACCGCCGCGGCGACGTAGACGGAGTCGCCGGCCACCTCCCGCGCGAGGCGCACCGCCGCGCGGTTGATGGCGTCGGCCTTCTCCGCGAGGCCGTACGGCGCCAGCGCGATCCGGTTCGCGCCGAACGTGTTCGTCTCGATGACGTCGGCGCCGGCGTCCACGTAATCCCGGTGGATCTGGGAGACGAGCTTCGGGTTGGTGAGGCACAGCTCGTCGTAGCACGTGTTGATGAAGACGCCGCGCTCGTAGATCATCGTTCCCATCGCCCCGTCGAAGACGAGGGGGGACTCCTTCAGGCGCGCCAGGATTTCCTTCATCCCCTACTCCAGCTCGTCGAAAGCCGATTTCGGCGCGTAGCACATCGGGCACACCCAGCCGTCGGGAAGATCCGCGAACGGGGTGCCCGCCGGGATGCCGCTCATCGGGTCCCCCTGCGCCGGGTCGTAGACGTACCCGCAGTTCGTGCAGATGAATTTCGCCACGCGCGTCCCCTTCACACGGCGAAGTACTTCGCCTGGGGGTGGTGGACCACGATCGCGGACGTGCTCTGCTCCGGCACCATCTCCATCGATTCGGTGAGCGTCACCCCGATCGCTTCCGGCTCGAGCAGGGCGAAGACGTCCCGGTGGGCGTCGAGGTCGGGGCAGGCCGGGTAGCCGAAGCCGTACCGGGACCCCCGGTACTCCTGCACCACGTATCCCTGGGTGCCGGCCGGCTTTTCCCCGCCGATCCCCAGCTCCTGCCGCATCCGCTCGTGCCAGTACTCGGCGAGCGCATCGGTCAGCTCCACCCCCAGGGCATGCAGGAGAAGATAGTCGCGGTAGCTGTTCCCCTCGAACAGCTCCCGCGCGACGCGGCCGATCCGGTCCCCGATCGTCGCGACGAAGAAGGCCGCCACGTCCCCGCCCTCGGCCGCCGTCCGGAAGTAGTCGGCGATGCACAGGTGCGGGGGCTCCTTCTGCCGCGGGAAAGGGAAGACGCGCTCCGAGTCCCCGCCCGATACGACGACCGCGTCGCCTTCGGACCGGCACGGGAAATAGCCGTACGCCACCTTGGGGTCGAGGAGACCCTCGTCGAGGCACCTCTGTTTCAGCGCCTCGTACGTCGGCCGGACGGTCTCCGCGACGAGGCGCCGGTACGCGTCGGCGTCCATCGTGCCGCGCCGGTAGCCCCAGCGGCCGCGGAAGAGCGCCTGCTCGTTCACGTACGGGAAGAGGTCGCGCGGGTCGATGGCGGTCGCGTGCCGGCGCCCGCGGAAGGGCGGGGCGGGCGGCGCGACGTCGCGGGCGATCCGGGGCTCCTTGCGCCCCGGGGTCGCGGCCCGCGCGGACGGGGGGACGTACGCCGTGGACCTGATCCGCCCCTCGTCGATCGCCCGCATCGCCGCGAGGCCCGCGAACGCGTCGGCGCAGTAGACCACCGGGCCGGGGTATCCCGGAACGCACTCCTCGGCCACGAACTTCTCCGTCAGCGCCGCGCCGCCCAGCAGGACCGGCACGGAGAACCCGGCCTCCGCGTACTGCGGCATGCTCTCCTTCATCACGATCGCCGACTTGACGAGGAGGCCGGAGAGCCCGATCGCGTCGACCGCGTGCTCGCGCGCCTTCTCGATGATCGTCTCCGCCGGAACCTTGATCCCCAGGTTGACGACCCGGTAGCCGTTGTTGGAGAGAATGATGTCGACCAGGTTTTTCCCGATGTCGTGGACGTCCCCCGCCACCGTGGCCAGGAGGACCTTCCGGCCCGTCTCCCGTTCCCCCCTGGATAAGAACGGCTGGAGGAAGTCCACGCTCCGCTTCATCACCTCGGCCGACTGGAGGACGAACGGGAGGAGCATCTCGCCCCGCCCGAACAGCTCGCCCACGTGCCGCATCGCCGGGACGAGGATCTCGTTGATCACCGAGGCGGCCGGGCGCCGCGAGAGCAGGATCGTCAGCAGGTCCTCGAGCCCTTCCTTGTCGCCGGCGGCCACCTTTCCCGCGAGGGCCTGCTCCGGCGGACCGGCGGCGGACGCTTCCTCCCCGGCGCCGGCCTCCTCCTTCTTCTCCGAGAAGTGGGCGATGAACGCCTCGAGCGGCGTCCGGCCGTCGTCCCGCGCCCGGTCGTGGATCAGGTCGAGACTGACGCGGCGATCCTCCTCCGGGATCTTCGCGAGGGGGAGGATCTTGCCGGCGTCCACGATGGCGGCGTCGAGGCCCGCCTCGATCGCCTCGTGGAGGAACACCGAGTTCAGGATCCGTCGCGACGGGGGGGAGAGTCCGAAGGAGATGTTGCTGACGCCGAGCAGGGTGGACGCGCCGGGGATTTCCTCCTTGATCCGCCGGATCGCCTCGAGCGTCTGGACGGCCGCGTCGCGCAGGGTCGGCTCCCCCGAGCCGATCGTGAACGTGAGGGCGTCGAAGAGCAGGTCGTGCGGCCGCAGGCCGTAGCTGCCGACGGCCAGGTCGCGGATCGTCCGCGCGACCGCCACCTTCTCGTCCGCGGTCATCGCCATTCCCTTCTCCCCGATCGTGAGGGCCACGACGGCGGCGCCGTGCCGCTTCGCGGCCCGGCAGACCCGGGCGAGGTTTTTCCCCCCGTCCTCCAGGTTGACGGAATTGACGAGGCACCGCCCCGGGTGGATCTTGAGGGCCGCTTCGATGACGTCCGGCGACGTCGAATCGATCACCGTGGGGATCCGGAGCGACCGCGCGAAGAGCGCGGTCAGGGCGGTCATGTCCGCCGTCTCCTCGCGCCCGGCGTAGGCCGTGCACAGGTCCGCGGCGTGTGCGCCGTCCTCCTGCTGGCGGGCCGCCACGTTGAGTGCCCCCGGGTAGTCGTCCGCGAGGAGCCGCTCCCGGAAGGCCCGGGATCCGTTGGCGTTGGCCCGCTCGCCGACGAGAAGCGGCGGGATCTCCTGCCGGATCTCCACGGCCTGGTAGAGACTTCCGAGCGCCGGCTTCCACCGGGCGTCGCGCTCCGGGACCCGTGCGGCCGCGAGGCCCTGCGCGAGGCGGCGGATGTGCTCCGGCGTGGTGCCGCAGCAGCCGCCGACGACGGTCACGCCGTCCTCGGCCACGAACGACGCCAGCTCGCGGGCGAACGCCTCGGGGGAGAGCGGATAGACCGTCCGCCCGGAGACCACCTGCGGCATCCCCGCGTTGGGGACGCAGGAGATCCGGCCGGGCCAGTTCCGGGAGAGCCAGCGGATGTGGGATCGCATGCCTTCCGGCCCCGTGGCGCAGTTGAGGCCCAGGGAGAAGACGGGGTACGGTTCGATCGCGGCTGCCGCCGCGGCCACGTCCGTGCCCACGAGCATGGTCCCCGTGCTCTCCACGGTGAGGGACACCATGACGGGGACGGATTTTCCGAGCCGCTCGATCTCGTCGAAAGCGGTCACCAGGGCGATCTTCACCTGGAGGAGGTCCTGGCACGTCTCGATGAGGAGGAGGTCGACCCCGGCATCGAGAAGGGCGCGCATCTGCCCGGCATATGCCGCCGCCAGTTCGTCGTAGGCGATGTGGCCGAGGGAGGGGAGCTTGGTGGTCGGCCCGATCGATCCCGCGACCCAGCCGCGGCCGCCGGTCCTGCGGACGGCGTCGCGGGCATTATCGACGGCGGCCCGGTTGATCGCGCCCGCCTTGTCGGCGAGGCCGTACTCGGCGAGGACGACGGCGTTGGCGCCGAAGGTGTTGGTCTCGACGACCATCGCGCCCGCGGACAGGAACGACGCGTGAAGCTCGGAGACCGCCTCCGGCGCCGAGAGGTTGAGGTATTCGTTGCACCCGTCGTGGGAGCCCCACGCCGACTGAGGAAGGTTCATCCGCTGGATGTTCGTCCCGCACGCGCCGTCGAAGATGAGGATTTTTTCGTCGATCGGACCCACCTGCCGCCTCCCGGATTCCCGCTGCCGTTCCGGATGTTTGCCGATATCGTAAGTCACCCATTCTACAGAGGAAATATCGCAAGGTCAAACGGTTCCCCTTTTGGCTTGACTTGATGAAACGTTTCCTGCTATTCAGATAGGGAGTTTGTATACCGTATACATTCCGACAGTCGCGATCCAAAGACATTCGACGGCATTCGCAGGCGGCGCGAAGTAGACCAGAAAGAGGGGCGGCCATCGCAATTCCGCTCGGCATCCAGGCCCGGCCGGTCGCGTCCGCCGTTTCCTTCGGTGATTCCGCCGAAAGGCGCGGACGTATAATCTTGGGGAAGAGACCCTTCACAGAGTTCAGACGGCGGGCAGGAGCATCGCGCCGGAAAGGGGGCGCGCAGTAGACGCTTCGGGTTGCAAGACCGTGATCCATAATCAACGTCCGGTGAAAGGAGGTCTTTCAAGATGGCGCAAGTGATGGAGAAATCGACGCTTAAGGACAAGCTGTTCGAGAAGATCCAGGCACACCGGCCCCGCACGACCAAGCTCGTCAAGGAGCTGGGAAAGATCGTCATCGACCAGGTCACGATCGACCAGTGCATCGGCGGCGCGCGCGACGTCCGGTGCCTCGTGACCGACATCTCCTACCTCGACCCGCACGAAGGGATCCGGTTCCGCGGAAAGACGATCCCCGAGACGTTCGCGGCGCTCCCGAAGGTCCCCGGCTGCGACTACCCGTACGTCGAGGGCTTCTGGTACTTCCTGCTCACCGGGGAAGTTCCGACGAAGGAACAGACCCTCGCGGTCGTCGCCGACTTCAAGGCGCGGGCGAAGGTGCCCCAGTACGTGTTCGACGTCCTCCGCGCGATGCCGCGCGACACGCACCCGATGACCATGTTCTCCGCGGCGGTCCTGGCGATGCAGCGGGAATCGCAGTTCGTGAAGCGGTACAACGCGGGGATGAAGAAGACGGAATACTGGGACCCGATGTACGAGGACTGCAGCAACCTCATGGCGAAGCTCCCGGAGATCGCCGCGTACATCTACCGGATGAAGTACAAGAGCGACACCCCGATCGCCCCGGATCCGAACCTGGACTTCGGCGGCAATTTCGCCCACATGATGGGGTTCCCGAAGCCTTACGACGACGTGGCCCGGATGTACTTCATCCTCCACTCGGACCACGAGTCGGGCAACGTCTCGGCGCACACGACGCACCTCGTCGCCTCGGCGCTGTCGGACGCCTTTTACTCCTTCTCGGCAGGGCTCAACGGGCTGGCGGGCCCGCTCCACGGGCTGGCGAACCAGGAAGTGCTCTCCTGGATCCAGGAAGTGTTCGCGAAGCTCGGCGGGAAGCTCCCGACCGACGAGGAGCTCAAGAAGTTCC
>JBLNEU010000413.1:0-12666 GCA_050263015.1 Deltaproteobacteria bacterium
CATCCCGCAGGGGCTTGTCGACGCGACGCCGTCCGCCTACCGGGCGAGCGCTCCCCCGGACTGGTGCGGGCTCGGGGGCAACGTCGCGGGGGCCGAGTCGGTCGCCCTCTGGTCCCACACGACGGACCTGCGCAGCCCCGCCATCGGGTCGAACAGCATCGACAGGACGCAGAACCTGACCTACTACGTGGTCCAGGCGTTCGGCTCGGGCTCCGGGATCTTGAGGCAGGTGGCGATCAACGGCGGCTTCCAGGACCAGGACAACAACGCGCTCCCGAACCTCGAGGCCGAGTACAACACGAGCGGGGTCGCGGGACGCGTGGACACCTTCTTCGAGGCGAGCAATGGCTCCGGCCTGGAGCAGGCGCTGAGGGACGCGTTCGCCGGGATGCTCAAGCGGGCCTCCTCGGGGACGGCGGCGTCGGTTCTCGCGTCGGGCGAGGGGAGCGGCGCGAACCTCGTCCAGGCCGTCTTCTACCCCCGACGCCGGTTCGGGAACGACGTCATCAGGTGGACGGGGAGCCTCCAGAACCTCTGGTACTACGTGGACCCGTTCCTCGCCAACGCTTCGATCCACGAGGATACGGTCGGGGACAGGATCCTGGCCCTGGACAACGACTACCTGGTCCGGTTCGCCTATGATACCGATACCGACTCCACCAACGTCGTCCTCAACAAGACCACCGCGACCGGCGTCCTCGACAACACCGT
This sequence comes from Deltaproteobacteria bacterium, assembly GCA_050263015.1. GTDB lineage: Bacteria > Desulfobacterota > Deferrimicrobia > Deferrimicrobiales > Deferrimicrobiaceae > JBLMWX01. The sequence continues at coordinate 712 of JBLNEU010000413.1, forward strand.
CTCCGCCATCACGCGTCCCTTCGAGCAGGTCAAGGGTCTCTGGGAGGCGGGCAAGCGCCTCTACCTGAGATCCACCGGGAGCCGCACGATCTTTTCGATCGACGACAATACCGTCACGAGAAGCTTCACGGACAACGACTACTCGTATTTCCAGGGCGCCATGGCCGTTCCCGCCGTCTTCCCCTACTCGGCCGCCGACATGACCAGGGCGGTGATCGGCTATGTCCGCGGAACCGACTGCACGGCGCTCGTCCGGTCGCGGACGGTCGCCGTCGCCGGCGTCTCCGGAAGCCCCGACAACGTGTGGAAGCTCGGCGACATCATCCACTCGACGCCCCGGATCGCCGGGGGCACCCCGCTCAACGGCTACTACAAGCTCTACGGCGACTGGACCTACAAGATGTTCACCGACAACGCCAATTACAGGAACCGCGGCCTGGTGTTCACGGGAGCGAACGACGGGATGCTTCATGCCTTCAAGCTGGGGATTCTGGAGTTCAGCGGAGCGTGGCGGACGTCGCCGGCGCAGAAGGCCCGCCTCTCCAACTTCGGCGACAACAGCGTCGTCCTGGGAAGCGAGATATGGGCGTACGTTCCGAGGAGCGCGCTGCCGTATCTGAAGTACCTCCCCGACAACAACTATTGTCATCTCTACTACGCGGACCTGTCCCCGTACATCGTCGACGCGAGCATCGGCGCCGGAACAGGCGACCGGTCGAACGAGGCCAGGACGCCGGAGAGCTGGCGGACCATCGTCATCGGGGGGATGCGGACCGGCGGCGCATGCCGGTCGTCGACCGGATCGTGCAACTCGACGACCGGAGGGTTTCCCGACTGCGTCAAGGCGCCGGGGCCGGGCGGCCTTTCCTCCTATTTCGCCATCGACGTCACCGATGCATCGAATCCGGCCGTCCTGTGGGAGTTTTCCAACGAGCAGCTCGGGTTCGCGACGACCGGCCCGGCCATCGTGCGGCTCGACGGGGTGGACGCCGACGGGAACGCGGACCGGAACCGCAACGGGAACTGGTACGTCGTCTTCGGCTCCGGCCCCACGGGGCCCATCGACAACGTGTACAACCAGTTCCTGGGCAGGTCCGACCAGCCGCTTCGGTTCTTCGTCCTCGACCTGAAGACGGGCGCTCTCCTGAGGACGGTCGACGGAACGGGAGTGCCCAACGCCTTCGCGGGCTCGATGTACAACGCCACGGCGGACTTCGACCTCGACTACCAGGACGACGCCGTCTTCTTCGGATACGTCAAGAAGGACGATGTCGCGCTGACGTGGACGAAGGGAGGCGTCGGGCGGCTCACGACGGGCGGAGACCGGAACGTCAACAACTGGACCTTCAGCAGGGTCATCGACGACATCGGCCCCGTCACTTCCGCGGTCGTGCGTCTCCAGAACAACAACACGCAGACCAACTGGCTCTACTTCGGGGAGGGCCGGTACTATTACGAGCGCGACACGGAGATCGACGACGAGTCCGGGCTGAGAAATCTCTACGGGATCAAGGACCCGTGCTATTACGCGTCCAACCTGTATCCGGGCGGGTGCACGGCCGCCGCGAGCTTCTCGGACCTGACGAACCGGGAGACGGCCGACGATGCCCTGGTCGCCAACGGCTGGTACATTCCGCTCGCGGGCGACAACGTCGTGGCCGACTTCGGCGACGGGAGCCACACGTTCCACGCCGAGCGGGTGATCACCGATCCCCTGTCCGCGACATCGTCGGGAACCGTGTTCTTCACGGCGTACCGGCCCTTCAACGAGATGTGCAACCTCGGCGGCAAGAGCTTCATCTGGGCGGTGAAGTACGACACGGGCGGGGCTCCCGCGCCCGGCGCCCTCATGGGCAAGGCGCTGATCCAGGTGTCGACGGCGAGCGTCGAGCAGATCGACCTGGCGACCGCCTTTACCGGGGCCAACAGCGCGGGAGGCCGGCGGAGCGTCGCGATGGAGGGCGTTCCCCCGATCGCGCAGGGTCTCTCGATCCTGTCGCCGCCGCCCCCGGTGAAGAAGATTCTCCACATGAAGGAGCATTAGTGGGAAAGTTCGGAGGCGCGGACCGCCGGGGGACGGGGACAAGGGCGACGAGGAACCGGGAGAGCGGAGCGTCGCTCGTGGAGATCATGATCGTGGTCGCCATCCTGGGGATCATGCTGGTCATCCTCTCCAATTCCTACCAGGTCTGGTCGGAGAGGTACCGGGTGGAGAACGAGGTCAAGGAGCTCTACGCCGACCTGATGGACGCGCGCGCGCGGGCGATGCAGAAGAGCCGGGCCCATTTCGTCGCCTTTTCCGGGACCGGGACGGAGTATTCGCGATATGCCGTCTACGAGGACACGAATACCGGGCCGGACGGCAACGGCGTCCTGGACAACACGCTGGACGCCAGGATCCGGGACATCCAGCCGCGGTACCGGTTCGTCACGGCGCCGGCGGGGACGGACGAGTTCCGCGTCAACCGCGACGGGACTCTCGAACTGGACGGCGCGACCATCCGGGTCCCCCCGCCCGGGATGTTCCAGGCCGATTACGACTGCATCGCGCTGAGCAGGACGCGGATCAAGATGGGGCGGTACAACGGAGCGGACTGTGTCGAAAGATAGGCCCGCAGGTTTTACCCTCGTCGAGCTCGTGATGGCCATGGCCATCATGTTCATCGTCTTTCTCGGGCTCGCCGGGGTCGCCATGACGGGGCTGGAGTACAACATCCAGAACGCCCTGCGCGACGAGGCCGTGAGCGTCGGCGAGTCGCGGATGAACGAGGTCCGCAGCATACCGTTCGACAACATCGTGACCCCCGCGGCGCCGGACAACGTCTTGAGGCCGGTGCGGGGATTCAATGCCGCATACTCCGTGACGACCACCGTCGCCTCGCCCGATGCCGAGCTCAGGCAGGTCACGATGGTCGTGGGGTGGACGCGGCACGGGAAGGCGTACAGCCACACGTTCAGCTCGCTCATAAGAAGGCGATAGATGAAGAAGCGGGACGACAAGGGGTTCACGCTCATCGAGGTCATGGTCACGCTGGTCATCCTGATCGTCGTGCTGACCGCCGTGTCCGGGCTCTTCTCGCTCGTGCTCGGCCAGTACAAGCAGCAGACCAAGATCGCCGAGACCGGGATGGAGCGGATGATCGGGCTGGAGATCCTGCGGCAGGACGTCGCCCACGCCGGGCACGGGCTGCCGTGGAACGGTCTTTCCGCCGCGGCCTATCCGGAGGCCGCTTCGACCACCTACAACGATCCTCCCCCCAACGCGCCACGGGCGATCCTCAGCGGCAACAATACCGGCTTCGGCGGGTCCGACCGGCTGATCGTCAAGGCGGCCAGCGTGGGGACCGATCCGCTGTGCCGGAAATGGACGCTCCTGGATTCGACGGGCGCGACGCGCGCGTGGACGCCGGCCTCCGAGAACCCGGTCGCCGGGAACCGGGTCATCGTTCTCGAGCCGGGCGCGACCGAGGACAGCCGGCGCTCCCTCGTCGTGGTCGGCGCGAATTACAGCGTCGACTTCGCCGCGGTGGGAGGGTTTGCGCCCCTGACCCCGGGCGACACGCGGGTCGTCTACGGGATCGACGGCGGCGGCGCCCTTCGGATGCCGTACAACCGCGCGGAGTACTACATCGACACGACGGACGTCCCGGAAACGTGCGCTCCGAACACGGGCGTTCTCTCCAAGTCCCTCGTGAGCCATGCCAGCGGGACGCTGACGACGCCTCTGCCCCTGCTCGACTGCGTCGCGGACTTCCAGGTCGAATTCCGGCTCGACGGCAACGGGGACGGGGCCATCGACGGCACCTCCGACGACATCACGGGGCCGTCGTACGACGCCCGGGCGATCCGGGCGCAGGTGAAGGAAGTGCGCATTCTCATCCTCGCCCACGAGGGGCAGAGGGACCGGTCGTACGACCATCCGGCGGGCTCGATCACCGTCGCCGGGCACGTCAACACCGTCGACCGGCAGTTCCGGTGGCGGACGTACGAAATGGTCGTCAAGCCGGTCAACCTGGGGGAGTGACGTGAGGCGGAGCGGAGACGAAAGCGGCATCGCGCTCGTGGTCGTGATGCTCCTGGCGGCGGTGGCGGTCGCCATGTCGGCCGCGATGATGTACATGCTCGCCCGGGCCGGCTACCTCTCCGGGATGCAGAAGCAGTACAAGACGGCGCTGGAGGCGGGGGTCGGCGGAACGGAGGTGGCGTTCCAGGTCATCGCGTCGGGCGGGACCCTGTCGGCTCCCGGGATCGCCCTGGCGTACGATCCGACCGGCATGGGGACGAAGCTGAGAACCCGCACGGCGGACTGGGGGGCGGGCCTCGACAGCTCGATGACCATCGATCCGGACGTCAACACGAGCTACGACATGACCTTCGACCTCGGCAACTACCGGGTCTATTCGAAGATCGTCGACACGGTTCCGGGAAACTCGGCGAGCAACCTGGGATTGCTGAACAAGGGCGTCGCGTCGGCCGGGACCGGCGAGATCGTCGTCATGAGCACGCCGTACCTTTACACGATCGAGGTGCTTGCCCAGAGGAGGACGAACCCGTCCGAGAGGGCGAAGCTGTCGGTGCTCTACGAATACTGAAGGCGGAAATGGGGGAGTTCCGCGTCGCCGGCGGATCGGTGGCGGTCCGGTGCCGCCCCGGAATGGAACGAACAACTCGAGAAGGAGGTTCGCGTCATGAACAGGAGTCTGAGAATCGTCCTCACCGCGGCGTCGATCGTCGCCGTTGCCCTGTTGACGACGGGCTGTCCGGACGTGTGCTGCAACACGGCACGGGGCGGCGGATCGATCGTGATCCGGGAGGGCGACCAGAGCCGCAAGGCGACGTTCGGGTTCCAGCTCGTCTGCAAGCCGACGGATAACCCGGAAGCGCCAAAGGTCTCCGGACAGTTCGAATACCAGAACCACGGGGCGAAGGACGCGCAGGGCAGGCCGATGAAGCTGAGCATTCACGGCGTGGCGACGGGGGCGGGGTACACCGAAACCCAGTGCTCGTCGAACCAGGGGATGTTCACGGGAACCTACAAGCATCAACCCGAGAACAGCGGGTTGCCGGGGACCTTCACCGTGTCCGTGGTCGACAACGGGCAGCCTGGCCCCTCGGACGGCGACACCTTCGCCCTCCTGTTGACGCGAGACGGAGCCACCGTTTACGAGGCCCAGGGCACCCTGACGGGCGGCAACATCAAGACCTTCTGACAGGCCGGCTTTTTCCGCTGGCGCGGCCGGGTTTGCCCCGGCCGCGCCTTTCCTTTGGCCAGGGATCCCGCGACACGGCCGCGTTCCGGACCGGCTCGTCGTCGTCCATCATCCGGTGCTTGGGCCCTTCCACGTCGTCGTACTGGTCGCTTTTCACCGCCCACAGGAACAGGAGCCACGCCGCCGTCGCGAGCACGGTGGAGATGAAGACGAGAAGGGCGACGGTCCACATGTCAGTCGTCCCGCCTCGCAAACGCCCGGTTCCGGAGGCGAAGGGCGTTTCCCGCCACGATCAGCGAGCTTGCCGCCATGAGCGCCGCCGAGACGACGGGGGTGATGCGCCCGGCGGCCGCCAGCGGGATCGCGACCGCGTTGTAGGAGAACGCCCACCAGAGGTTCTGCCGGATCACGCGCATCGTCCTTCGCGAGAGGGACAGGAACCGCCGGACGAGGAGCAGGTCGCCGGCGGTCAGCACGGCGCCGGCGCTCCCGATGGCGACGTCGGTCCCGCGTCCCATCGCCATCCCGACGTCCGCTTCCGCCATCGCGGGGGCGTCGTTGACGCCGTCCCCCACGAACAGCACCCGGCCTCCGGATCTTCTCGCCGCCCGGACCGCCTCGGCCTTCTCCGCGGGCGCCGCGCCCGCGACGTACCGGTCGAGTCCCGCGTCGGCCGCGATCCTCGCCGCCACGCCCTCTCCGTCTCCCGTCACCATCATGACGTCGTAGCCGTCCTCCCGCAACCGGGCGACGAGCCCGGAAGCCGCGGGTCTCACCGTGTCGACGGCGGCGAGCAGGCCGGCGACCGCGTTTGCCCGCGCGAGCCAGGCGACGGTCCTTCCGGCTTCCGCCATGGCGCGGCCCTGCGCGCCCCGCTCCGGGGGCATCGCCACGCCCCGGGCGGCGAGGAACGCTTCCCGGCCCAGAAAATGGCGCGTCCCGCCGATCGTCCCTTCCACGCCCATCCCGGGCGTCGCGCGGAAACCGGCGACCTCCGGCCGGGGGCCGGGGGGCGCCTCGCGCAGGACCGCGGCCGCGAACGCGTGCTCCGAGGCCGCTTCGAGGGAGGCGGCGATCCGGAGGAGCTCGTCCCGCGCGATCCCGAACCCGACGGCGTCCGTGAGCCGGAGACGTCCCTCGGTCAGCGTCCCGGTCTTGTCGAGAAGCACGGTGGTCACCGCCGCGCCCGCCTCGAGGACGTCCCCGCCCTTGACGAGGATTCCCGACGACCGCGCGGACGCGGCGCCGACGTGAACCGCGAGCGGCACGGCCAGTCCGAGCGCGCAGGGACAGGCGACGACGAGCACGGCGACGGAGGCCAGGAGCGCAGCCGCTGCCGGGCGGCCCGCCGCGAGCCAGGCGGCGAAGGTGAGCACGGCGGCCGCCGCGACCGCCGGGACGAACCGCCGGACGACCGCCTCCGCGATCCGCTGGATCGGGGCCTTCCTCGCCTGCGCCTCCTCGACGGCGCGAACGATCCTCGCCATGGCGGTCTCCCGGCCGGCGCCGGTCACCGCGACGACGAGGCGGCCGGAACCGTTCAGCGTCCCGGCGTACACGGCGCTCCCGGGCGCCTTCGGGACGGGGCGAGACTCTCCCGTCAGCATCGACTCGTCCGTCTCGGACGATCCGGCCGTCACCCGCCCGTCGGCGGCGATTCGCGACCCCGGGACGATCTCGATCGCGTCGCCGGGCCGAAGGGAGTCCGCCGGCACCGTCTCCGGCGAGGCCGACTCCGGTCCTCCCGCGTGGCGCAGCCGGCGGGCGTTCGCGGGAGCGAGTCGCACGAGCCCGGCGAGCGACGCCGACGCCCGGCCCCGGGCGGACGCTTCGAGGTACCGCCCCAGAAGGATCAGGGTGACGATCATCGCGGCGGTGTCGCAGTAGACTTCCCCGCCCGTCGCGGCCATTACGACGCTGTAGAGGTACGCGGACAGGGTGCCGAGCGCGACCAGGACGTCCATCCCCGGCGCGCGGTGCCGGATCCCCGCGACCGCGCCTTTCAGGAACGGGAGGCCGCAGTAGAAGACGATCGGCGTCGCCAGGAAGACGGCCAGCAGGTTGAACCAGGTCCGGTACGGCCCCTCGATGCCCTGGAACGTTCCCGCGTAGAGGCCGGCCGTGATCATCATGACTTGGGACGAAAGAAACGCCGAGGTTCCGAACCGGACCAGAAGGTCCCTCTTCTCCAGGCGGAGGGCGTCGTCGGCCCCCCCGGGCGCGAGCGGGTGCGCGCCGTACCCCAACTCCGCGATCCACCCGGCGATCCGGCCCGCGTCGGCCGCGGACGGGTCCCAGCGCACGGTTGCCATGTGCGTCGCGTAGTTCATGCGGATCGAGCGGACCCCCGGCTTCTTCCCGAGATACCGCTCGATGAGCCAGACGCAGGACGCGCACCGGATTCCCGTGATCGCCATCTGCGCCTCGAGCGCGTCTCCGGACGCGCGGACGCACGCGGCGAACGCATCCGGGTCCCCCGGGGCCGCGTGGAGCGAATCGGGGGGGCCCGGGCTCCATCCGCTCCGACGGACATAGAAGCCGTCGAGCCCTTCCCGCACCAGGAGGGCGTGCACGTTCCGGCAGCCGGCGCAGCAGAAGAGAAGCTCCCGCTCGTGCGCGCCGCCTCGGATCGCGGCCTCCGGGCGCAGCGGGAGAAGGCAGTGGGCGCACGCCCCGGCCGCCGCCATGCCGCTAATGGAGGAATCCGCGGACCGCAAGGACGAGTCCCGCGACGGCGACGAGGGCGGCGGAGAGGCGCGAGAGGCCGATCCGCGCGCGCGCGCTCAGGACGCCCGCCGCCTTGCCGACCACGAGCAGCGCCGGGACGGTCCCCGCGCCGAAAAGCGCCATGACGAGAAGACCTCGGAAGAAACCGCCGGCGTGGTTCGCCGCCTCCATTCCCTCGCGGGCGGCCGCAAGAAGGGCGGCGTAGACGAGTCCGCAGGGGAGAAAGCCGAGGACGAGGCCGAGCGGGAAGTGCGCGCCGGCGGATCCTTCCCCGCCGAGCACGCGGCATGCCTTCGCCAGGAAACCGGGCAGGGCGATCCGCCCCGCGGCGCTTCCCCCCGGCAGCCAGCCGCCCAGGACGAGCCCCGCCAGCGCGATCAGGACGCCGGTCGCGGTCAGCACCGCGCGCTGGTAGGGGGCGATGACCGCGGCGACGTCGAGGAACGAGCCCGCGAAACCGGCGATCCCTCCGAGAACGCTGTACGTCGTGACGCGACCGAGGTGGTACGGGAGCTGGGGGCGGATGGCGCCGCCCTCGGCGCGGTTGGCCGAGAAGGCGGCGACGACGGGACCGCACATCCCGATGCAGTGCCCGACGCCGCCGACGAGGCCCGAGGCGAAGAGCAGGGGATAGGTGGATTCAGTCAGCCACATCGAAGGTGAAGACCGCCCTGGCTCCGCCGGGAACGGTCACCGCCGCCGACCACGTCTTCCGTCCGCTCCCGCACCGGACGATCGCGCCCTTGCCGCGATAGATGCCGTCGGCGCCCCTCCGGAGGTCCACGCGGTTCGGCGGCATCCGCATGCCGGGCATCCCGAGGTCGATCCGGGGCGCCCCCCCGCCCCCGCCGGTCCCGGGAAGCTCCACGGCGAAGGAGAGCTCGCGCATCGCGCGGACCGGACGCGGCGAGATGTCGAGGATGACCCTCTGTCCGCCCGCGAAGCCGACCACCGGCCCCGCATGGATGTCGCGACCGCGCGTGCCTTCCGGCGCCGGCGTCCCGGCTCCCGCATCGCCTTCCGCCGCCGCCGTCGCGAGCCACCGCCTTTCCGCGCGCAGCCGCCCGCGGTCCACCGTGAGGCGCATGAGCCATGCGCCGGGTTCCGGGAGGACGAGGTCGCCCGAATACGTTCCGGGCGCCTCCTCGCGGAGAACGGTCGTCGCGTCGTCGCCGGGTCCGGAGAGGCGCATCGCGTGGAGGACCGCGGCCGCTCCGCGCAGCGGCCCGGACGACGTCGCGACGACGGCGGCCAGCCGGTTGCTCCCCGCCTGCAGCCCGCCGGGGAGCCGGACCGTGAGCCCCAGCTCCTCCTCCATTTCCCGGGTCGCCAGGAAGCGCCTTGCCCGCTCGTAGTAGCCGTCCTCGACGAGCCCCTCGTCGGAGACGGCGGCCACGTAGATCGTCGCGCCCAGGAGAATCGCGAAGACGGCGTGAATCGCGACGATGAGCGCCTTCACGGCCCGCCTGCCTTGGCCCGGACCGCGACGCCGCCCCGGTAGCCGACGAACGGGGCGATGCCGCGGGGCGCGGTCGCGAGGCGGCAGGCGTCGATGCACTCGGCGCACGCGATGCACTCCCGCTGGTCCCCGTCCTTGATGTCGATGGCGACGGGACACGCCCGGACGCAGTCGTCGCACCGCAGGCATTCGGCGGCCCGTTCCCGGTCGAACGCGATGGTCAGCGTGTTCCGGGTGAAAAGGACGTTCTGCAGCATCGAGTACGGGCAGACGCTGCGGCAGAACCGGGGACCCGCGAGCGCGAGCATGCCGTAGAGGGCCGCCGCCTGGACGGCAAAGAAGCCGAGGACGATGGGCGAGCGGGACAGGCCGGCCGCGATATCGGCCGGGGGGAGGGCGAAGGAAATGATGGACAGGGAGACGACCCCGGAGCAAGGGACGAGAAGGATCGGCTTCCCGGCTGCCCGGAACTTCGGCGGGAGCGCGGACGCCGCCCATGCGGCGAGCTCGGGGATCACCGTCTGGCCGCAGAGCCACCCGCACCAGACGCGGCCGAAGAGGACCGTCGCCGCGATCGCGACGAGGATGAGGACGAGAACGGCGGCGAGAACGAGGTGAAACGCGTCGACGCCGACGGACGCGCCGGCGACGTGAAGCGTCAGCTCCGGGATATCGAAGCGCAGCGCGCTCTCCCCGCCGACCTCGAGGAACGGGATGGCGAGGACCGCGGCCGCCTGGGCGAGGGCGGCGGCCCTCCGTCGCGATTTCCAGGTCAGCACGACGCTCCCGGCTCGAGGCGAGCCCCGCTCATGGGGATGCGCACGATATTGAGGGGCCGGTCGCTCATGTCGGGCGGTCCGCCGGGGCGCCCTCCCCGGGCTACCGCGGTCTCCCGCTGCCCGGCTTCTCGCGGATGGAGTCGACGTAGGCGAGGATCCGCCAGATGCGCTCCCGGCCGAGCTGGCTCTCGAACGCGGGCATCCCGTTCGGACGGCCCCCGGCAATCGACTCGAACTTGTCGGCGTCGGTTTCGCCGTAATCGAGGTGCCCGGTCAGGTCGGGGCCCACGTCTCCCGCGAGCGTCTTCCCGTGGCAGCCGGCGCAGTTCTCGTCGTAGAGCCGGCCTCCCTCGGCGATCGCCTTTGTGTCGTTTTCGTACGGGTTCTCGTGCGGGGGCGCCGCGGGGACCGCCGCCTTCGCCGCGGCCGACTCCTTCTCGAGGACCTCGTACTGCGACCACCCGCTGATCTGGGGGGTGTAGCGGGCGATGTAGAAGATCCCCCACGCGATCAGGGCGAAGAAGAAGACGAGGAAAAAGACGGGAACCTTGTTGTGCCGCTCCATCTCCTTGAAGGGTTCGTTCATCGTCCGCTCCTCCGTTCGCTCTCCGGCGCCCCGTCGTCATCCCGGAGCATCCGGTGCTTGGGGGCTTCCACCGCGTCGCGCCGCTTCGGGCTGCAGTAGTGCCGGATGATCCAGGCGAAGGTGACCGCGAGGGCCACGGTGAACAGCAGGTAGACCAACGCCCCGGCGGTCATCGCCTGGCCAGGCTCCTGATGTAGGCGATGACCTTCCAGATCCGGTCCGCGCCGAGCGTTCCCTCGAACGGCGGCATGCCGCCCGGCCTTCCGCGGCTGACCGTGGCGAACAGCTCGGCGTCGCTCCCGCCGTGCTTCCACGACTTGCCCGTGAGGGCCGGTCCGAACCCGCCCTTCGCCTTCTCGCCATGGCACGACTCGCAGTTCGCCTTGAAGATCTTCTCGCCTTCTTCCTCGGCTTCGCGGCTTCCCGCGAAAGGGTTCTTCCCCGCCGGGGCGTCCGCCGCCGCGGCGTCCGCCTTCTGGGCGGCCTTGACGTCGCTTCCCACCTTCTGGAGATACGCCACCATGGCGTCCATCTCCGTGAGCGCGCCGCGGAGCGACGCGGGGGTGACCGCCGACCGGGCCTGGGCGGAGGCGTACCCCGGCGCCGTCACCCTGGCGCGGTAGTCGTCGAAATGCCGCGCCACGTCGGCCGCGGAATATCCGAATCCGAGCACCGACGCCTTCCTGGCGGCGGCGGACGTATCGAGCGTCCTCTCCGCGAGCCAGCGGTAGCGTGGCATGTTCGACTTCGGGAACATTCCCTGCGGATCGCCCATGTGCTGGTAGTGCCAGGAATCCGGGTATTTCGTTCCGATCCGGGCGAGGTCGGGGCCGGTCCGGCGCGACCCCCACAGGAACGGCCTGTCGTAGGCGAACTCCTCGGGCTTGGAGTACTCACCGTACCGGGCGACCTCCGACCTCAAGGGGCGCACCGTCTGGGTGTGGCAGTTGTTGCACCCTTCGCGGACGTAGATGTCCCGCCCCTCGGTCTCGACGGCGGTGTACGGCTTGATGAGCCGGCTCACCGGCTGCGTCGCCGGCATGAAGAGCGGGACGAACGTCGTCGCGAGGGTCCCGACGGAAATCACGGCGACCGCGGCGACCGCGAAGAGGACCGGTTTCTCGTAGAGGCTCATCCGCGCATCCCCCCGTCAGGCCGCCGCCGGCTTCCGCCCGGCGGTCATCCAAAGGTTGT
>JBLNEU010000414.1:0-4697 GCA_050263015.1 Deltaproteobacteria bacterium
TCTTCAATGCTGTCCAGTCCACGGCCGATCCTCCTTGGGGGGAATGCCTCCCCATTATTGGAATTTCGCGCCCCTTCGTCAAGGAATCTCGCCGCCACGACGGATTCACCCCGTCGTGTTAGACTATCGGCGGTCGACTCCCCAGAGGAATCCGGAGACCATGCGCGCGAACACCATGGCGTTCCTCGTTCCCTTCGTCGCCGCCCTCTCCGTCCCATCGGTGTCCGCCGCACCTGCGGGCCGGGAGATCACGGTCGGGGAATGCGTCGCGGCGGCCCTCCGGAACAACGTCGACATCGCGGTCTCCCGGAGCGAAAGGGAGATCGGCGAGCTCGGAATTCCGTTCGAGGATGCCGCGTTCCTGCCGAGGTTCACGGGCGAGCTGAGCTACGGCCGGAACCTCATGGCGAGCAGCTCGGCCATCGCCGGGACCCTGGCCGTGGACCAGACGCTCTACAAGGCCGACCTGGAGGCCGCGGACCTCCTGCGGACAGGCACGCAGCTTTCCCTCGCCTTCCGGAACCAGCGCCAGGAGACGGACTCGTTCATCGCGCTGCGATCGCCCGAATATGCGACGGCCCTCACCCTGTCCGCGCAGCAGCCGCTGCTGAAGAACGGGGGAAGGCGCGTGACCGGGGCGCCGCTCGAGATCGCCCGAGCCGGGGCCGAGGAGAAGACCGGGGCGTGGCTGGCGAAGGTCATGGACGTCGTCGCCGCCGCACGGGTCGCCTTCTTCGCGCTGGACGCCGCGGACCGCGAGGTCGAGGTCCGCAGGAGCGCCGTGACGCTCGCCGAGCGCCTCCTTGAGCAGGTCAATGCCCGGATCGGCGCGGGCGCCGCGGCCCCGATGGACCGGCTTCCCGCGGAGGCGGCCGCCGCGGCCCGGAAGGAAGAGCTGCTTCGGGCCGACGCGGCCGCGCAGGGCGCCCAGGACGACCTGAAGAGGGTCATCGGCACGAGGGCGGATGCGGATTGGGAGGAGCGGCTCGTCGCCGCGCCGGTCGGGGAGGACATCTCCCCTCCGGGCGCCGACGACACGTTCGAGGAAGCCCTGAAGCGCCGTCCCGAGATCCGCGCCCAGGCGGCCCGGCGGACGCAGGCCGATCTCCAGGAGATGGTCGCCCGGAGCCGCGCGCAGCCCGCGCTCGACCTGTCGCTCTCCGGCGGGCTTTCCGGGCTGGCGGGAACGCCGCAGCCGGGCCCCTTCGTTCCCCCCGGATCGCGGATCCCGTTCGAGGGGAACTATTTCGACAGTCTTCGGGAGATGGTCTCCGGGCGATACTACAACTGGTTCGTCGGGGTGAAGACCGAGGTCCCCTGGCGGCTCGACCGGGAGAAGGCCGAGTCGGCCCGCGCCCGCGCCAACGTCGAGATCCAGCGCCTGGCGGCCGAGGGGATCGCCACGTCGGTTCGGACCGACGTCCACAAGGCGCGGCGCGACCTCGCTTCGGCGCTCGCGCGGATCGACGCCGCCCGCCTCTCCTCGGAGGCGGCGAAGAAGAAGCTCGACGCCGAGGAGGCCAAGCTCTCGGCCGGCCGCTCCACGGTCCCGCAGGTGCTCCAGTTCCAGCAGGACTATTCCGAGGCCCTCCTTTCGGAAGTCCGGGCGCGGGCCGACGCGCGGGCGGCGCGGACGCGCCTGTGGCGGGCCGTCGGATCGATTCTCGACAAGGAAGGGATTGCCGTCAGATGACGATGACCCGGAAGACCCTGGTCGCGGGAGCGATCGTCGCGTTGGCCGCGGGGGCTGCGGTCGCATACTTCCGTTCCGCGTCGGTCATCTCCGTCGACGTGTTCGAGGCCCGGAAGGGCCCGATCGAGGAGATCGTGACCGCCGTCTCCGCGGGAACGGTCAAGTCCCGCTGGGAATCGGTCCTTTCGGCGGAAACGCTCGGCCGGGTCGTCGCGGTGCGCGCCCGGGAAGGCGACGCCGTCCGCAAGGGCGCCGTCCTCGCCGTCCTCTCCGACGCGGAGCTCGCCCGCCGGATCGACGCGGCCGGCGCCGACGTCGCGCAGGCGGCGAACCTCCTCGAGCAGGCCAAGGCGCGCCGGACGGAGGCCGCGCAGCGGTTCGCGGCCGACTCCGCCCGCGCGGCCGCCAACCTCGCCAAGGCGAAGGCGGACCGCACGCGCGCGGAGGAGCTCTTCCGCGGCGGATACCTCGCGAAGGCCGAAATGGACCAGGCCGAAACGGCGCTCGCCAACGCGGAGGCCGACGCGCGCGTCGCCGGCCTCGGGGAGGTGAACGTCACCGCGATCGACCGCGAGATCGACTCTCTCAGGTCGCGGATCGAAGGCGCGCGCGCCTCGGCCGCCGCCCTCTCGGAACGGCGGCGCAAGCTCACGGTCACGGCCCCCTTCGACGGCATCGTCACGAGGAAGACGGTCGAAGTCGGCGAGATCAAGCAGCCCGGCAGCCCCCTCTTCGTTCTCGAGGATCCGCGGACGATCACCGTCGAAGCGCCGATCGACGAGTCCGAGTCGGCCAAGGTGCGGGTGGGCCAGAAGGTGCGCCTCTATCCCGACTCCTACCTCGGCGAGACGTTCGCGGGCGAGGTCTCGGAGGTCAAGCCGACGATCGAGGCGTCCAAGGAGGTTTCCCGCGCCAACACGATCAAGGTGGCGCCCGTCTCGCCTCCCAAGCCGCTCCGTCTCGGGATGTCGGTGGACGTCGAGGTGCTGACCGGGCGCAAGGAGGACGCCCTCCAGGTCCCCTCTTCGGCCGTGATGGAGCGGGAAGCGAAGAAGTTCGTCTACCTCGTCGTCGGCGGGAAAGCCGTCCGCCGGGACGTGACCACGGGCATCTCGAACTGGGACCGCACCGAGATCGCGTCGGGCCTCTCCCCCGGAGACGCCGTCGTCACCTCGCTCGAGATCCGGAACCTCTCGCCCGGGAGCCGCGTTGCGATCCGCACACGACAGTGAGCCCTGAGCCCCTCATCAGCCTGCGCGGAGTGGGCAAGATCTACGAGACGGGGACGCAGAAGGTCGTGGGCCTCGCCGACGTCGACCTCGACATCGCCGCCGGCGACTTCCTCGCCGTGATGGGGCCCTCGGGTTCCGGCAAGTCGACCCTGATGAACATCCTGGGGTGCCTCGACGTCCCGACGTCCGGCACCTACGCGATCCGGGGCCTCCCCGTCGGGACGCTCTCCCCCGGGGAGCTCGCCCGGATCCGCAACCGGGAGATCGGATTCGTCTTCCAGGTGTTTCACCTCCTTCCCCGGTACACCGCGCAGAAGAACGTCGAGCTTCCGCTGCTCTACGCCGGGGTCGGGCGGCAGGAACGGTCCCGCCGCGCACTGGAGGCGCTCCGGGCGGTCGGCATCGAGGACCGGCGCGATCACCTGTCGAACCAGCTCTCCGGCGGGCAGAAGCAGAAGGTGGCGATCGCAAGGGCCCTGGTCAACCGTCCCGCCCTCCTGCTCGCGGACGAGCCCACCGGCAACCTCGACTCGAAGTCCGGCGACGAGCTCATGGAGATCATCGCCCGCCTCAATGCCGAAGGCGCGACGATCGTCATCGTCACCCACGACCCGGCGATCGCGCGGCGGGCGCACCGGACCGTCCACATCATCGACGGCCGGCTCGTCACCGCGGACGAATACCGGGAGCGCCGCGGATGAACCCCTTCGAATTCCTGCGCGTCGCGTTCGATTCGTTCCGGACGAACCGGCTCCGGGCCGCCCTCACGATGCTCGGCGTCATCATCGGCGTGGCCGCCGTGATCCTGCTTGTCGCACTCGGCCAGGGGGCGAAGAACTACGTCGAGGCGCAGTTCGCGGGGCTCGGAAGCAATATCCTCATCGTGACGCCCGGCAAGATCGAGACGAAGGGCGGGCCGCCGGTCATCGGCGCCGCCAAGCACAAGCTGACGCTGGCCGACTCCGGCGTTCTCGAGAAGAAGGGGCACCTCTTCGCGGGCGTGGCCCCGCTGGTCTTCGGCACCGCCGAGGTGAAGTCCGGCACGCGGTCGCGCAACGCGCCGGTCCTCGGCGTGACCCCGGCGTTCCCGGAAGTCCGCAACCTGCACGTCGAGATCGGCAACTTCGTCTCCGACTCGGACGTGGAAGCGAAGCGCCGCGTGGTCGTCCTCGGCCGCACCGTGAAGCGGGAGCTTTTCGGAAACGCGAACGCGCTGGGCCAGGTCGTCAAGATCTCCGGGGCGCGTTTCCGGGTCATCGGGATCATGGAGCGCAAGGGCGTGAGCCTCGCGATGGACCTCGACGATATCGTGTACATCCCGGTGCGGACGGCCCAGGACATCTTCGACACCGACTCGCTGCTGGAGATCGTCGTCTCGGTCCGCAACAGGAACGACGTCGAGAGCGGCAAGGAGCTCGCCCGGTCGCTCGTGTTCAGGAACCACAGCCGGCACGAGGACTTCACGGTCACGGTGCAGGCCGCCATGCTCTCCTCGCTGTTCACCATCCTCGACACGCTCACCTACGTCCTCGGGGGAATCGCGGCGATCTCGCTCATCGTCGGCGGGATCGGCATCATGAACATCATGCTCGTGACCGTGAAGGAGCGGACGAACGAGATCGGGATCCGCAAGGCCGTGGGCGCGTCGGACCGTGATATCCTCTTCCAGTTCCTGATCGAATCGACGGTGATCTCGTCGGCCGGGGGATTGTGCGGCATGGCGGTCGGGGTCCTGGGCGCGTGGGGGATCCGGCTCCTGGCCCCGAGCCTCC
>JBLNEU010000415.1:0-4274 GCA_050263015.1 Deltaproteobacteria bacterium
ATCGACAAGGCGGAGATCGCCGACCTGACCGTTCCCGACAACGGCTTCATCAAGGGGGAGAAGCTCGCGGAGTACGTGAACCGCACGCTCCGGAACACGCCCATCGAGAACCTGAGAATCCCGTTCCACGCAGTGGCGACCGACATCCAGAGCGGGCAGGAGGTCGTCTTCGGGCGGGGGAACGCGGGAGCGGCCGTCCGGGCGAGCTGCTCGATCCCGGGAATATTCCGCCCCGTCCGGATCGGCGACCGCGTCTACGTCGACGGCGGCGTCGTGAGCCCCGTGGCCGTCGACGCGGCGAAGCGGCTCGGCGCGGACGTCGTCATCGCGGTCGACGTCTCGGCGGACCTCGGGGGAACGGCGCCCGAGAACACGATCGAGACGATCATGCAGTCGGTGTCGATCATGTACGCCCGGCTCGCCGCGATCCAGCTCGGACGCGCGGAGGTCGTCATCCGGCCGAAGGTCGGCCACCTCGGGACGGCCGACTTCTCGAAGCGTCACGAGGCGATCATGGAGGGCGAGAAGGCCGCGGTCGAGGCGCTCCCCCGGATCCAGGCGGCGATTGCGGCCGCGGCGGCGAGGGCCGAGGCGCAGCCCCCGGCTCCGGCGAAGTAGGCCGGGCGCTCCGACGCCGGGGCCGTGCAGACGCGACGTCCGGAGGCGGGCGCCTACTCGAAGTCCTGCGCCAGGTCCTCGAACCGCGTGTACTGGGAAAGAAAGGCGAGCTTGACGTCGCCCATCGGGCCGTTGCGCTGCTTTCCGACGATGATCTCGGCGATCCCCTTCTTGTCCTCCGGAGTCTCGCCCTTCGTGTACATCTCTTCCCGGAACACGAACAGGATCACGTCTGCATCCTGCTCCAATGACCCACTATTGTGAGAAACGATGCTGTCCGCCAGCCAGGACGCCGGACCCGGAACCGTCAGGTCGAAGACCTCCTCGACCCCCCCCGGGCTGACGCTGATAACGCGGTCCCAGAACAGGTCGCTCGCCGCTGATCCGCGCAGTGCCCCGTCGTCCAGAATTCGCGCGTACTCCGCCACCAGTGCGCGCGAAGGGCTGAAACGGAAATGGGCGCTTCCGCCGTACGCAACGTGGCGTATCGCCGCCATCTGTCCAGGCGAAATCCCTTTCGCGTCCATCGCGGCGCGGACTTGCAGAAAGACCTCGTTCGGAAGTGTATCGACGTTGGTGTTCGCCTCCACGAAGGCCAATTCGTTCCATAGCCGGTCGGCCTGCGCGACCCGCGGCCCGAACGCGCCCACGGTCTCCAGGAATCGCTTCTGGTGGTCGACGCCGTAGATAACTACCCAGTGGTTCGGCCTGTAATTCGCCTTCCGCACGACACGGAGCCTTGCGACGATCCCGAGCCGCAACAGGAGCGCCGCGACGTCCCGCGCCAGCCCCTCGCTCGTCGTGCTGTAATAGACTTTATGACCTCCCTTCGACCCGGGGCCGCGACAGCCGATGCTCCCGTCCGTCGCCCAGAGATGGCGCAGGAGAAGCGCGACCTGGTCGTCGGCGAACCTGAAGACCTCCCCCGGCAGCCGCTTCTGCCATGAGCGCTGGTCGAAAATCCCCAGCTCGCGCAGCCAGAGGTTGAGTCGTGCCGGATGCCAGCGATTTCCGTTTCCGCTGAAGACGAGCTGGTGCCAGCTGCGCCGTCCCGGGTGACGGTTCACCCGGACGCCGAACTCCCCGCTCGCCGACTCCGCGACGATCCGGCTGTTCTCTTCGGATGCGGTCGTGTAGCGCAACGGCTGGTGGATCAGGTAGCTGCCGTCCCCGGTGAGGTGCCCGAGGAGGATGACCCGCGCGTCCGGCCAGCGAATTACCTGCGCCGGTTCCGGCACCCGGCGCGCGATCGCGAGACGGTCGCCCGGCTTGAGATCGAGCACCCTCGTCCATCCACCGGCCCCGTACAGGAGATGCTCCGATGTCGCCCGGATCGCGCGGCCGCTCGCCAGCGTGACGCGATGAACCGGCTTCTCGCCCACCGACCAGATGCAGTCGCTTCTCGCGGCGACGATCCGCCCCTCCGTCGACATCGCCCAGACGTCCGCCTGCTTCCCGACGAGGTCCCGGATGGGGACGCGAGCGCCGTCGGTCATCATGACGAGCGTGTCGCCGGTCACGCACTCCCTCAGGTCCGCCATCTGTGGCCGCTTGTCGTTCCGGTTCTCGACGCCGCGGTTGAGCTGGGAGATCGCGATGACCGGGACGTTGATCTCCTTCGCGAGCGCCTTCATCGACCGCGAGATCTCCGCGACTTCCTGGACCCTGTTGTCGGGGGAGCTCCGTGTCGAGGTCCCGCGCATGAGCTGGAGGTAGTCGACCACGATGAGGCCGATCCCCTTCTCCTTCTTGAGCCGCCGGGCCTTCGCCCGCAGCTCGAGGGCGTTGAGCGTGCCCGAGTCGTCCGTGTAGACGGGCGCCTCCGACAGCCGCCCCACCGAGGCCACGAGCCGGTTGATCTCGTCCTGCGTGATGTAGCCGGTGCGCAGCCGCTGGAAGTTGACCCGCGCGTCCGAGCAGATCATCCGCAGCGCGAGCTGCTGGCGGCTCATCTCCAGCGAGAAGATGGCCACGGGGATCTTGTGCTTGATGGCCGCATGCAGGGCGAAGTTGAGGCAGATCGCCGTCTTGCCCATCCCGGGGCGCGCCGCCACGATGACGAGGTCCGAGTTCTGGAAGCCGGCCGTCAGCCGGTCGAGGTCGCGAAAACCCGACGGGATCCCGGTGATGAGCTCCTTCTTCTCGTAGAGCTTCTCGATCTCGCGCATCGATTCCTTGGCCATCTCGGCCATCGAGTAGAAGGACGGCTTGATCTTGTCCTCGGCGATGGCGAAGATCGCCTGCTCGGTCCTGTCGAGGAAGTCGTCGACCTCGGGGACGCCCTGGAATGCGGCCGTCGCGATCTGCTGGGCGACGGCGATGGTCCTGCGCAGGATCGACTTCTCCTTGACGAGGCGGGCGTAGGCGGCCGCGTTCGCCGTCGTCGGCACGTTGTGGACGAGCTCCGAGAGGTAGGCGAGCCCCCCGGCCTCGCCCTCGGCGCCCCGGTCGCGGAGGACGGCCGACAGCGTGAGCTGGTCGATGGCCCGGCCGCGCTCGTACAGGTCCACCATGGCGGAGAAGAGGGTCCGGTGGGCGCCCTGGTAGAAGTCCTCCGGGCGGAGGATCTCCAGGACGAGGTTCATGATGTCGTTGTTGAGGAGAACCGAGGCGAGGACGCCCTGCTCGGCCTCCAGGTTGTGCGGAGGAACGCGGAGGGGGACGGCGTCGACCGCCGCCGGCGTCACGCGCGGACCGTCCATACGCGCCCCCCCTCCCCCGAATCCCGCCGGACGGCTACTCCGGCACCACGCTGACCGGGATCTCGGGGACGATGTCGGCCCCGAGCTTCACCTTGACCTTGTAGTCTCCGAGCTGCTTGATCGGCTCGGCGAGCTGGACGAGCTTGCGGTCCACGGCGATCCCCGCCTTCTCGAGCGCCAGGGCGATGTCGCGCGAGGTGATCGCCCCGAACAGCTTCCCTTCCTCGCCCGCCCTGGCCGGGAGGGTGAGGGAGACCGCGGCGATCTTCTCCGCGAGGGACTCGGCCGACTTCCGCGCCTTCTTCGCGCGCGCCTCGATGACGCGCCTGTCGTGCTCCATGGTCCGGAGGTTGCGGACGTCGGCGGGCACGGCCAGCCGCTTCGGGATCAGGAAGTTCCGGCCATACCCGTCGGCGACCTTGACGACCTCGCCGGCTTTCCCGAGCTTTTCCACGTCTTCGCGCAGGATGACCTTCATGGGGCTCCCCCTACCGGACCTGAGTGGCGGTGAACGGGATGAGCGCCACGATTCGGGCCTTCTTGATCTCCACCGTCAGCTTCCTCTGGTGCTTCGCGCAGGTCCCCGAGATGCGCCGCGGGACGATCTTCCCGCGCTCGGAGACGAAATGCTTGAGCATGTAGACGTTCTTGTAGTCGAGCTGGAGATCCTTCTCCGCGCAGAAGCGGCAGAACTTCTTGCGCACGTACCGTTTCTTTCCGCCTCCGGGGCCGCCGTAGGGGCGCCCGCCTCCGGTGCGGGGTTTCGTCGGGGTGCTCATCGTTTTCCAAGCCTCCTGGAATTATATTCGATAATCGGTTGTCGGTCAGAACGGAATGTCGTCGTCCTGCCCCCCGGGGGCAGGCGCGGCGCCCGGGCTCCCGGCGCCGCCCTCGGCGCCGCCTCCCCCCCTGGGGCTCCCCAGGAACTGGACGTTGTCCGCCACGACCTCGATC
>JBLNEU010000416.1:0-3449 GCA_050263015.1 Deltaproteobacteria bacterium
GACGAGAAGGTCCGGCTTGTCGCGCTCCTGGACCGGGCGGCGCGGGCCGAATCGCCCGCCGTCCGGCAGGTGCGGGCGACGTACGGCGAGGCGGGGCGGACGATCGAGGTCGCCGCGACCCCCGGGACGTTCGCGTCCGACCGCCAGACATACACGCTTCTCGCGGTCCAGTGCGTCGCGGGCAACGGCTCGGGCCTCGCGATGGGATACGAATCGGGCGGGGGGACGTTCGGCTACGAGTTCCTCGAGGAGTTCGTTCCCGAGACGCTGGCCCGGAAAGCCGCCGGGCGCGCCGTCCGGACCCTGTCCGCCGCGAAGCTCCCGGGAGGCCGGATGCCCGTGGTGCTCTCCGCGGAAGCGGGGGGAACGATGGTCCACGAGGCGATCGGGCACGGCCTCGAGGCCGACCTCGCCCGCCAGGGGATGTCCGTCTACAAGGACCTCCTCGGGAAGGAAGTCGGCAGCTCCCTCGTGTCGATCGCCGACGACGCGACGGTCCCGGGGAAACGGGGCTCCTTCGGGATCGACGACGAGGGGACCCCGGGCCGGCGGACCGTCCTCGTCGAGAACGGCGTGCTGGCGGGGTTCCTCTACGACCGCCTCCAGGCCATGAAGGACGGCGTCGCCCCCACCGGCAACGGCCGCCGGGAGTCGTATCGCCACCGGCCGATCCCGCGCATGACCAACACGATCATCCTCCCCGGCGCGACCCCTCCGGAGGAGATCCTCGCGTCGGTGGACCGCGGGCTCCTCGTCCTGAAGATGGGCGGAGGGCAGGTCAACACGGTGACCGGCGACTTCATGTTCGAGGTCGCCGAAGGTCACCGGATCGAGAACGGGGCGAAGGGCGAGCCGGTCCGCGGGGCGACCATCACCGGAAACGGGCCGGAGGCGCTCGGGATGATCGACCGCGTCGGATCCGATCTGGGCTTCGGGCTGGGGACCTGCGGCAAGGAGGGACAGGGGGTTCCCGTGGGCGACGCCCAGCCGACCCTCCGGTTCGGACCGCCGTACATCACGGTGGGTTGAGGCGGCGCGGGAGCCGCGCCGCGGCAACTATTTCGCGGCAACTATTTCGTTGCCGCGCGGAAAAGGAGCGGCATAATATGCCGGTGGAGTCGTTCCCTTGGTGACCCGGATCCTCGAGGCGCTGGCCGGATTCATCATCTACGTCATCTCGTCGATGGGCCTGCCCGGCATCGTCCTGCTGATGGCCATCGAGTCGGCGTGCATCCCGCTCCCGTCGGAGGTGATCATGCCGTTCTCGGGTTACCTCGTCTACCTCGGAAAGCATTCGCTCTGGTCGGTGGGGCTGGCGGGGGCCGTCGGGTGCGTCGTCGGGTCGGTCCCGGCCTACTACCTGGGGATGTACGGGGGACGGCCGCTCATCGAGAAGTACGGCAGGTACATCCTCATGTCCCACCGCGACCTCGACCTCGCCGAGCGGTGGTTCGCCCGCCACGGGGAAGCGACCGTCTTCTTCGCCCGCCTCCTCCCGGTCGTCCGGACCTTCATCGCCTTCCCGGCCGGCGTGGCGCGGATGGACATGGCGCGGTTCGTCGCCTACACGTTCGCGGGATCGCTGCCGTGGTGCCTCGGGCTGGCGTACGTGGGGATGGCGATGGGCGAGCGGTGGCCGACGCTGCGGGAATATTTCCACAAGTTCGACCTGCTCATCGGCGCTGCCATCGTCGCCGGGATCGTCTGGTACGTCCGGCGGCACCTGAGGAACACGGCGAGCTAGCCGGCCGGACCGTCGGAGACCCGGGCTGCCGCCCGCCAGAACCGCTCCTCCGCGTCGGCCTGCCGGAGGAGCAGCTCGGACACTGCCCGAAAAACACGCCCGTCCTTCGATTCCGAGATCTCTTTGAGCCGGGCCGCGATTCCCGTCCAGCCGTCCGCGAGCGCGACCATCATCGCGGGAAATCCCGCGGCGGCGAGCGGCGGGAACGCCGAAGACGCCTCCCCCAGGTACCGCGCGTACAGCCGCCGGAAGAATCCGCCCCCGGTGCCGCGCTTCTCGATCACCTGGTAGCCGAACCGCGCGGCAAAGGGCCACTCCCCCGTCATCTCGGGCCAGCGCGGCAACTCTTCCGCCGCCCGCCTCATCCCGGCGACGCCGGAGACGTCTCCTTCGGGCGGGGAGAGCATCGCCGCCGCGTTCTTCCCGAGGGCGGCCGGAACCGCCTCGGAGAGCGGCCGGAGCGGCCCGTCGGGGGCGACGATGCACCACCGGTTCCCCATGGGGTAGGGCGGAATGTCGGACGAGCGCGATTGCGAAAGCGACGCGATCGGCACGGCCTGGGGCGCGTCCCACTCGGAGTCGGACAGGAGGGCCTCGCCCGCCTCGTCGTCGAATCCGATCAGGACGACGCGGTGGCCGGAAAAGTGCGTCTTCGTGTCGAAGTAGTCGAGGAACGCGAGATCCGTGTTGACGAGAACGGGATGGCCGGACGCGACCGCATCCCGCGCCCGCGACCACCCGGCGTCCCCGTCGGGCTCCGGTGTCTCGGGAAACGGAATGCCGAGGGCGTCGCACAGCTCCCGCTCGAGCTCCATGATCCGTCCGTGGAACGCGACGCCGGGAGAGACGGGGTACGCCGGCAGGTACAGGAAGCCCGCCCCGGACCCGAGGCCGAAGCACATCGGCTCCGAGAGGAGGATTCCGCGGAACGCCAGGAGATTGCGCATCGCCCCCGACCCGCAATGCTCCCCCCGCCGGTGCACGTAGCCGGGAACCGCGTACCTCACGGCGCCTCCGTCGATGAGTGGTTTGTCTCGCAAATAGGCTGATGCACCGAGACCGCCGATGCGCTGCGCCGGCAAGGCGCGCGACTGAGGCGTACTGTGGAGTACGCCGCAAGGAGCGCAACGCCGCCGGAGCAGACCCGCCTCCGCGAAACGATTCGCTCCGGGGGGCAGGTGCAGCGGCGGTCGAATGCCAGTCTATTTGCGAGACCCACCACTGCATCCTCGCCGGGACCCGTCGTCATGATGTAGGATACACTACCAAATGACGCACGACCCGGATCCCGTGGAAAACCGCTTCGCCGCCGTCGTCACCGAGCTGGACAAGGCCCGCAGGGGTCTGGCCTTCTACGCGGTCGTCGTGCTCGCCTTCACCGCGGTCTCGTCCGCCTTCTCCGAGCGGATCCTGCTCGCCCTGGTGCGGCTCCTGAACAGGAAGATCGTGGCGTACGATCCGTCGGAGGCGTTTCTCTCCCTCGTTTCCCTCGCGTTCTACTGCGGCATCGTGCTGTCGCTCCCGGTCGGCGCGTACATGATCTGGCGCGGCGTCCTGGCCCCGCGCCTGCCCGGCATGAAGCGGCTGGGCGGGGTCGTCATCCTCGTCGCGACCGCGCTCTTCGCGGGCGGCGTCCTCCTCGGCTACCTCGTCATCCTCCCGTCGGGGATCGGGTTCCTGGCGGGGTTCGAGTCCCGGGACGTCC